>DSBA01000042.1 GCA_011046145.1 Candidatus Uhrbacteria bacterium
ACGGCATTGGCGACATTTTAACCGCCCATCACTTAATTGCCAAAGTTTTTTATTAAAACATTTTGAACATCTTACCATAATGAAATTATATCATTTTGGTACGATTTTCAAACTTTACCCTTTAAATATATTAAAGCATTTATTTAAAAAATGTAAAGATTTGAAATCACCAAAATCATTAAAAATAAAAAAATTCAAATTATTGAATTAGTAATATTTTAATTTTTAAGCATATAAAAAACGGAAAAAACTTTCTTCTTCCGCGCAATAGATGGCAGGTTAATTTCAATCTTTTTGCGACTTGAATTTAACCCAACACAATATTCATTCAAGGCTGAAAACCCGTCCCCTGTCCCAACATTTTTTCTCACCTTAAAATTACAAATAAAAACTTGTAATCTTAGGGCGAGAAACATAAATAAATTATGTTTTCCGCTGATAAGCATGGGATCTCTTTGCTATCAAAGAGAATAATGGAAATAAGGCCAAGCGATTCCAAATTGTTTATGACTTATGGGAATCAGAACTTGCGCCTTATCTGCATAATTCTTCCTGATATTTTCTTTATAAAAAAACTTATTAAAGTTAATAGGGCATCATAGCACATCAAAAAAAATCTGTCAAGGCTCATTGGATAATATTCTTTCAAAAAAAGATAAAACAGCTAAAATAAGCGTATTTTTTAGGAAAAAATAAGTCAAAAAACAATATAAACAACAAAATAATTATTATTTTAAAAAGCCCCCGAGCAATAACTCGAGGGCAAACTAGAACTTTTTTGTTTTTTCTTTTTTGGATTTCCCAAACGAAACAATTTTAACTTATTTTTAAGCTCAGAAGAGCTAATATAGCCTTTACTATTCCAGATCCTACCAAGTCATTTTTTCTCTTTTTAGTAAATTAAGCTCCTCCCATTTTATTCACCTCCCTATCTGCCCAAAGCAAACAACCTTTAATCCCGCATTGTATCACGAAATAAAAAAAATGTCAATAACAAAAATTGACATTGGGGGCCATAATTATTTTAGCTGTATTTTTGCCAAAGCATTTCAAAAATTATTTTCATTGTTTCTGCCATATCATTATTTTCTATCATCACCCCCATAATTGAGCCTTTATAAGAATAAAAAGCCAAATGATGGTCATAAATATCAATGCCGCATTTAAAAGGGAAATTTTTTTCATCAATATAAACAGCCTCCCTTAAATTTTCAGGATCTTTAAATTTGTAAATTCTGCCCTTTTTGCTGGTATAGATAATTTTGGCTTTTATTTTTTTATTAACGCGCGGATCAGCCATTAAGCCTTTATGCTCTTTGGACGGAAAAAGCCGGAATAATTCATCAGCCGGAACTATACTGTAAATCATTTTGGTTTTGCTTTTTAAAATGCTTTCAATCACGGTTTTTAAGCCTTCTTTGCCTTCAAAAACCCGGACTTGGGGCTTTTCCCCCTTGATATTGGCCATTGCCTTTAATTCTGGCAAAAGCCGGGTAAAATATTTTTCTGCCTCGCTAATTTTCTGCTTTTGCAGTCTGATTAAGCTTAATAAATGCTCTGGTGATTCAGCAATATAATAAGTCTTTTTTTCCTTAGACAAAGAACTCATTAGGCCTTTTTTTAATAAGCTGTCAATAATAACATAAGCAGTCGGCCGCGCGATATTTGCCAACCGAGCCAAATTCAAAGCAGTTTCAGGCCCGCGAGTTAAAGAAATCAAATAAATTTTCGCTTCTTTATCTGAAAGGCCTATTTTTTTTAATTCCTGATAATTAATCATATATTAATTTAGCCAATAGCTATTTGACCATCTGGCCAATGGCTGTAAGTATTATAACAAATTTTAAAATAAAAACAAAAAAAAACAACCCAGGCTCCGTGATTTTGGCGTCTTTATTTTTTAAATCCACAATCTAAGATGCTATAATCTAAAAATCTGATCCAAAACTTGACAAATTTTTATAAGCATAGTAAATTAAAGATATAACAAGGCCTGGCAAAGGTCTTTTTAAAAACCATTTTAAAAGCCGGAGCAAGCCGAGTATAATGAATTAAGATAGCTAAGCTTAGTTTTTAATTTACTTTAATTACGCACTACCTAATTAAAATTATGAAATATTTTTCAAAACTTATCAATTATATCAAAGAATCTTACGCTGAACTGAAAAAAGTCACCTGGCCGACAAAAAAAGAAATAACTAATTATACTTTACTGGTAGTCTGCATTAGTCTGGCCGTGGCCGCCTTTATCGGGCTTGTTGACTATATTTTATCCTTTGGCATGAGACAAATTATTAAATAGTAATAATGAAATACGAATTTTTTTCAGAAATACGTACTTCTTATCAATTTTATCAATAAAAAATCAGTGTTTCACTTAACTATAAAAATATGGCAAAACAAATTTCACGAGGCAAAAGATGGTATGTGATTCACACTTATTCAGGCTATGAAGAAAGTGTGGCTGAAAATCTAAGGCAAAGGATAGAAACCATGGACATGGAAGATAAAATTTTTGATGTTGTTATTCCTACTGAAAAAAAAATTAAAATAAAAAATGGGAAAAGGAAAACTGTAATTGAAAAAATCTTTCCGGGTTATCTGCTGGTGGAAATGATTGTCACTGACGATTCGTGGTATGTTGTCAGAAATACGCCTAATGTCACCGGCTTTGTCGGCTCAGGCACAACGCCAACTCCTGTTTCCGAAGCAGAAGTTAAATCTTTATTCAAAAGGATGGGCCAGGAAGAGCCTAAATTTAAAATCGATGTTTCGGAAGGATCTCCTGTTAAAATTGTTGACGGGCCATTCAAAGGCTTTGAAGGAAAAGTCACGTCCATTGACGAAGCCAGAGGTAAAGTAAAAATATTGGTTTCCATGTTCGGGCGCGAAACCCCGATTGAACTTGACTTTTTACAGATTAAAAAGATATGATAACTTAACCATTAAATTTTTTCACGAAATTACACAAAAACACTATCCAGTGCCACTCAATCTAATAAGCTTCTCACTGATTTAGTGCTTTTCCTGATAATATTTTCGTGGTTCAGCTAACCCCAATTACTCTATGCCAAAACAAATTAAAACAATCATCAAATTACAAATCAAAGCCGGCCAGGCAAACCCAGCTCCTCCGGTTGGTCCTGCTTTGGGCCAACACGGCTTGAATATCCAGGAATTTTGCGCCAAATTCAACGAAGCAACAAAAGACAAAATGGGAGACGTTATTCCGGTGGAAATCTCTGTTTACGAAGACCGATCATATGATTTTAAATTAAAAACGCCGCCAGCCGCTGAATTGCTTAAAAAAGCCGCTAAAATAGAAAAAGGCTCTGGCAAGCCGTTGCAGGAAAAAGCAGGCAAAGTGACAAAAGCCCAAATCCGCGAAATTGCTGAAAAAAAAATGTCTGATTTGAATACGGATAGCATTGAAGCAGCCATGAAAATTATTGAAGGCACAGCCAGGCAAATGGGCCTGATAATTGAATAATTATTCATTGTCCATTATTTATTATCCATTTAAAAAGTGTGGGAGCTAAAAAGCGCTTGCACCACGCAATACTACTACCCTATCTAAAATTCCGGTGTATTGCGCATACACCGTTTTTTATATCTTCAAATAAATTAATATTTTAAATCTTAATTTCAAATCTTATGAAAAAAAAGACTCAACAAAAACCTCATTCTCAACGCTATGATGAATTAAAGACAAAAGTAGAAAAAAACAAAATTTATTCCATTGAAGAAGCCATCAAACTGGCCAAGGAAACAGCGACCACAAAATTTGACGCCTCAATTGACCTGGCAATAAGAACCGGCATTGACCCTAAAAAAAGCGACCAGCAAATCCGCGCGACTGTCAATCTGCCCCATGGCACCGGCAAAAAACTTAAAATTGCCGCCATTGCTCCCCCTGACAAGCAAAAAGAAGCTAAGGAAGCTGGCGCTCATATAGTGGGCGGCGAAGAATTGATTGAAAAAATAAGCAAAACAAAAAAAATAGATTTTGATATTTTGGTAACCGTGCCGGAAATGATGAAAGAACTAGCCAAAGTCGCAAAAATTTTAGGCCCCAAAGGCTTAATGCCAAACCCTAAAACAGAAACAGTCACTCCAAATCTTAAAAAAACAATTAATGACCTGGTAAAAGGCAAAGCCAGTTTTAAAAATGATGATACTGGCAATATCCATATCTTAATAGGCAAAGCCTCTTTTGACGAGCAGAAATTAATAGAAAATTATAAAGCTTTTATGGAAGCTTTAAATAAAAATAAACCAGCCAGCTTCAAGGGCATACTGATTAAAAATATTACGATTTCTTCTTCAATGGGACCTGGTATAAAAGTGCAAAGTTAAAAGATTAAAAAGACGCTAAAATAATCACCAGCGTCTTTTTAAAAAAACTTTGCTTTCCCGGAGTATTTTGCTAAAATACAAATTATAAACTAACTAATGTAATTTTTATTTTTATGGCTGAAGAAACAAAACACCAAAGACCGTCCTGGGATGAATACTTTATGGAAATAGCCAGGACCGTAGCAAAACGAGCGACCTGCGACAGAGGCAGATCAGGCTGTGTAATTGCCCGCGACAAGCAAATACTGGTTACTGGCTATGTCGGCGCTCCCAAAGGCTTGCCCCATTGTGATGAAGTCGGGCACCAAATGAAAACCATGATTCATGAAAATGGCAATCAAACTCAACACTGCGTCAGAACAACTCATGCTGAACAAAACGCTATTGTTCAAGCGGCTAAATTGGGCATTGCGATAAATGGAGCGACTCTTTACTGCAAAATGACTCCCTGCTCAACTTGCGCTAAAATGATTATCAATGCCGGCATTAAACGGGTGGTTTGCGAAAAAAAATACCACGCCGGGCAGGAAAGCGAAGAATTATTTAAACTGGCAGATATTGAAATTGATTTTTTTGAGGATAATATAGAGCAATATGAAAAACAATAAAATAATTATCGGCTTAGTGGGACCGATTGCCGCAGGCAAAGGCACTGTCTGCGAATATCTCAAAGAAAAACACCAAGCGCAAACCCTGCGTTTTTCCACCATGCTAAGAGATGTTTTAGACAGATTTTACATTGAACAAAACAGAGAAAATATGCAAAACTTATCATCTGTTTTGCGCCAAACTTTTGGCGAAGACCTGATGGCCAAGACCATGGCTAATGACGCAAAAAATTCTGAAACCAAAATTGTAGTTTTGGATGGGGTCAGGCGACAGGCAGATATCAAATACCTGCAAGAACTGCCGAATTTTTATCTGGTGGAAATAAATGCCAAACAAAAAATCCGCTATCAAAGGCTGATTAAGCGCAGTGAAAACATTGATGACCGAAAAAAAACATTTGACCAATTTCAAAATGACGAATTGCAGGAACCAGAACTTCAAATTAAAAAAGTAGCCCAAACAGCCAAATTCCATCTAAACAATGACGGACCAAAAGAAAATCTATACAGCCAACTAGAAAAAATATTAAAACAATTATCAGAGTAAAACCATGAGCTGGCCCAAATATTACGCCAATCAAATTCTTAAACCTTCAGAAGAAGGTTTTATTGGCATTATCAGCGGCTGGACAAAAAAAGAGCAGATAGCCGAAATAATTTTAGCGGAAAACAAAAATAAAGTCGGAGCAATCGGCCAATTATACAGCAAAGAAGGCATTAATTACATTATCCGCAATCTTTTTTTAAATCCCCGCTTATGCAAACTGGCAATTACTGGCAAAGACTTGTCCGGCAGTTTGAAATCATTTCAAAAATTTCTGGATGACAACCAGGGCTTAAATTTTATCCATCAAGAAATTCCAGCTGAAAAAATCCAGCTATTCCGCGACTGGTTTAAAAATAACGCCTATTTTCTCGCGGAAAATGAAATTGATAACTGGCTAAAAAGCCAAAAAAACGAAAAAACAAAATGGATTCTAGAGGCAATTGATTTTCCCGACCAAGAGCAAAGAGAAAATATTGATTTCCCCGGAGAGGAAATATGTTTCAGGCTGGAAGACAAAAAAATCGCTGACTTGTGGCTAAAAATCCTGGACAGAGTGTTGAAATTCGGAGTCAATAAAATGAGCCAATACGCGGAAATGCAAAGAGAACTAATTAATATCACGACAGTTATCAATGATGAGGATCCGGATAATCCCCATCTGCCCGAATATTTATATTTTAACAAACAGGACTTGGACAATTATTATCCTCAATTAATGACTGACCATATTTTTGAAGGCGTTGAATACACTTATGGCAGCCGGCTAAGAAATTTCAATGGCATAAACCAAATTAAGGCTGTTATTGACGACCTTAAAGCCAATAATTTCAGCCGCCGGGCCATTGCTTTTACCTGGGATGTTATGAAAGATACAGGCAATCCCAAAAGCCCGTGCATTAATTTAATCAATGCCTTGGTTCAGCGGGAAAAAGTTTATTTAACTACTTACATCCGCTCCAATGACATGTACAGGGCCTGGCCGCAAAATGCTTTTGCCTTAAGAAAAATTCAAAAAGAAATCACCGCGGCCTTAAATTTTAAAATGGGCAAATTATGCATTATCTCAAATTCCGCCCATATTTACGAAAGAGACTTTTTGGCTGCTTCGGAAATGATAAGCAAGCATAAACCACAAATCGAATGCGTCCAGGATCCTCGCGGCAGTTTTGTCATAAATATCAATAATAATAAAATTATAGCCGAACATTTTTCGCCTGACGGCCAGTTTATCCAAAAATTTGAAGGCAAAAACAGGAAAGAAATCCAACACCAGATCCATACATTTATTTCAGAGATACCGCATGCTTTGGATTTAGGCAGTGAATTAATGAAAGCTGAAATAGCATTGGATAAAAACATCCCCTATGTCCAAGATCATGATATAAAATTTTAAAATTATGAAAAAAAAATCAGGGAAATTCATTGTTATTGACGGCACAGATGGCTCTGGCAAAGCTACTCAAACCAAAATTTTAGTTGCCAGGCTTAGAAAAGAAAGCCAGCAGGTAAAAATGATTGACTTCCCCCAATATGGCCAAAAAAGCGCTGGCTTGGTCGAAGAATATCTAAACGGTAAATTCGGCGATGCCAATCAAGTTGGGCCTTATCGGGCGTCTATTTTTTATGCCTGCGACCGTTATGCTGCCGCACCCAAAATTAAAAAATGGCTCGAGCAAAATAATATTGTCATAGCTAATCGCTATGTTTCTTCCAATATGGGGCATCAAGCCGGCAAAATAAAAGATCTAATAGAACGAGAAAAATTTCTAAACTGGCTATTTGATTTAGAATTCAATATTTTCAACATCCCCCGGCCAGATCTAAATATACTCCTTTATTTGCCGCCTAAAATCGGCCAAAGACTGGTTGATAAAAAAGGCAGCCGCGATTATATCGGCGGGCAAAAACGAGATATCCATGAGGCTGATTTACAGCATTTGATGGATGCGGCTCAAGCTTATAAATATGTGGCTGAAAAATATAACTGGCTCACTATTGATTGCGCGCCTGACAACAAATTGCTTAGCATTGACAAAATTAATGATTTGCTCTGGCAAGAAATAAAAAAATTCTTAGAATAAACCCAGCCCCAGATCATGGCTTTCCCTCCCCAGGCCTTTTTGCTAAAATTTGTATATAGGTTATAGCGTTTTAGATTTTTAGCGTTTTAGTTAAATCAATCAGATTATAAATACTAGAACTCTGAAATTCTAAAATACTAAAAATATAAATTCTATGAACAATCAAAAAGGCAAATTAATCACTATTTTAGGCTCTAATAATTTAGGCAAAACAACTCAGGCTAAAAAACTGGTAGAATACCTGATCATTAATATGAATAAAAGCGCCGAATATCTAAAATATGCAATCTATAATCTTGAGCCTTCAGGACCCTTAATTAACGATTATTTAAGGCAAAGAAACGATTATCAATTTACACCCCGGGAATTCCAAATACTGCAAGTTCTCAACCGCACACAGTACGAACCAACCCTAAAAACCAAAATAGACAAAGGGGCTTGGATTATAGCTGAAGATTATGTCGGCACAGGCATTGCCTGGGGCATGGCCAATGGCATTGATAAAAACCTGCTTTACCGCCTTAATTCCCATTTATTAAAAGAAGATTTGGGTATTTTATTTGAAGGCGAGCCGTTTCCTGAAGATTTGGACAAAAATAACATCCATGAAATAGATATGGCTCTGCTCCCAAAAGCCACCCAATCTTTTAAAGAAATAGCCAAAGATTTTAATTGGCACGTTATTAACGCAAACCAAGCAATTGAAGAAGTCCATGAACAAATAGTTGATATCATTAAGCGCAAAATAACCTACCTTGAATAAATAATCCCTTATTAAATTTAAAAAAATAAAAAAATGGAACACAATTTAATTACAGTTAAAGAAATAATCAAAAAGGGCTGGCAGACTTATTTGGATAATTTTTCAAAATTCCTTTACCCTATCATTATCAGCCTGATCCCCTATATCCTGATTTTTATTGTTCAATATTTTAATTTGCCCACTGCTGATTTTTTAGTCATTATCTTAACAGCTTTGGGAATTGTCATAAATTTTTGGGTTATAATTGTTTTCATAGAATTAATTGACAAAATTTACAAAAACCAACCGATTGAAAATACTAAAATTTATGAATCAGCTTTCAGAAAAATCCCTTCTTATTTTATCGTGGCTTTATTAGCCGGATTAATCACTGTCATCGGCTTTATTTTACTGATTATCCCAGGCATTATTTTTGCGGTTTGGTACGCTTTTGCTGTTTATATCAATGTTTTAGAAGACAAAAACAATAAAGGCTGGCAGGCCTTAAAAAACAGCAAAGAATTGGTTGTCGGACGCTGGGGAAAAACTTTTTGGCGGCTAGTTTTACCGGCATCGCTTGTTTATTTAATAGCAACAATTGTCATAATCGCTCTGATTTTTTTAATTACTGGCGGCCAAGTTGATCTGTTTGCCTATGAACAAAACCTTATTTATAATCTGATTACCAGTATTTTTTTTACAATACTATCCCCTCTTTTTGTGACTTTTATCCTGCTTTTATACCACAGCCTAAAACAAACCAAGCAGGCGCAAGGCAAGGAAACAGAAAATTAATTTCTGAAAATTAGGCTTGTCGCTATAAACAACAACCAACATAAATTGAATATAAAATAAAACTATGGAATTAGAACCTATCATCGGTTTAGAAATACACGTCCAATTAAAAACCAAAACCAAGATGTTTTGTACTTGCAATAACAGCGGAGAAAATATGCCGCCTAATTCTTGCATTTGCCCAATCTGTTTGGGCCATCCCGGAACATTGCCTGTGGCTAATAAACAAGCAATTGAATGGTCTGCCTTAGCTTCCTTAGCTTTACACTGCCAGATTGCTGAATATTCTAAATTTGACCGCAAGCATTATTTTTACCCAGACCTGCCTAAAGCTTACCAAATATCACAACTAGACCACCCCATTGGCAAAAACGGTTTTTTATATATTTTAAATCCCGAAAGCAATGAAGAAGAAAAAATCAGCATAAACCGCCTGCATTTGGAAGAAGACGCTGCCAAGCTTTTACATGATCCCAGCAAAAAATACAGTTTAATTGACTTTAACCGCGGAGGCACGCCTTTAATGGAAATCGTGACAGAGCCGGATATTAAAAACCCAGGCCAGGCTAAATTGTTTTTGCAGGAATTAAGGCAAATCATGCGCTATCTAGATGTTTCTGAAGCTGACATGGAAAAAGGCCATTTGCGCTGTGATGCCAATATCTCCCTTAAGCCGGCTGGGGAGGAAAATTTATATCCCAAAACCGAAATTAAAAATTTAAATTCTTTCAAAATGGTGGAAAAAGCTTTGGAATACGAAATTTCCCGCCAAACCAAGCTTTGGCTGGAAGGCAATCCGCCTAAAGAACAAACCACCAGGGGCTGGAATGATGATAAAGGCATTAGCGAAGAACAAAGGTCAAAAGAAGAGGCCAATGATTACCGTTATTTTCCCGAACCAGATATTCCGCCCATCCATTTTTTTATCCAGGCTGAAAAACCAGGTCAAGATAATGGAAAAAATATAAATATTGCGAACCTAAAAACCCGCTTGCCAGAACTAGCCTATGATAAGAAAAAAAGGTTTATGGCTGAATACGAACTTCATTATGAAGAAGTCAGAATAATGATAGAAGACAAGAAAAACGCTGATTATTTTGAACAGGTTATTTCAGAGCTTCATGATTGGGTCAATCATTTGGAAAAAGCCGGACAAAAAGAAAATATCTGGCAAGAATATAAGCCGCAATTAATTAAACTAGCTGCCAATTGGCTGATTAATAAATTATTTCCCCTTTTAGAAGAAAAACAAATAAAGATTGAAAAAATCAAGATTACACCAGAAAATATGGCTGAGCTTATAACCTTAATTTTTACCAAAAAAATCAACAATACCACGGCCACAGAAATTTTAGCAGAAATGCTTGCCACTGGAGCAGACCCCTCTCATTTAATTAAAGAAAAAAACCTGGATCAGATTTCCAATGAGGAGGAATTGGAAAATATAATTGACAAAGTTATTAAAGATAATCCTCGACCGGTTGAAGATTATAAAAAAGGCAAAGAAAAAGCCTTGCAAGCTTTAATCGGCAAAGTCATGGCTCAAACAAAGGGCAAAGCCAACCCTGAAATTGCGCTAAAATTACTAAAAAACAAACTCTAAGCATTGACAAAAAGTTTAAAAAGTGTTATAATTTAAAAATACCACTAATATTAATATTAACTACTAAACTTATGAAAGGATTTGAAACCATGCCAACTTCTAATAAAATGCCTGAACAAAAACAAAAAACAATAGAAGAATTACAAGAAGAACAAACAAAAAAAGAAGCTTATGAAGAAAAGATTTTAAGCCCTAGCGCTTTGGCAGTCAAAGAACTCGTTAAAAAAGGCTTAAAAGATAAATTTGGCGAAATTACAGAAGAAGACCTGAATCAAGCTTTTAAAAGTTTAGAATTATCACCGATTGATTATCTGAACAATCTGGCGATTGACGTCAAAAAACTGACAAGTAAACATGACAGGATTTCTAAAGCTGACGCCCCTGAAATTAGAACAAAACTTAAAAAAGCATGGCAAGAAATTAACATTGCTAATAATAAGCCTGATATTAACAAGGATGAGCTAAAAAGATTAATAAGTTTTTTTACTGCAGTAGAAGAATTGCTTGATAATCAAAAATTATAAATAAAAAATTGCAACAGACTACTAAAAAAGAGGGCTTCTGTTTAAGGCCCTCTTTATTTTTTTTTCAAAAATTAATTACAGCCTGATAGAGGTTCCTTTGGATCCAAAGTAACCTCTATTTCATAAGTCTGGCCTTCAAACTCCACAACCATCTTGGTGGGCGACTGCCTAATCGTAAGTTGCCATTGGCAGATGTCAAGCATTAGCCGCGCATTATCCATACTTTCGCCAAAAGCATCCCCTAAATCAATAAAGGTCTTAGCCTCTCCTTCTATTTTACAATCTTCTCCCCAAAAAAATTTCACATAGGCTTTTTCTTCAAAAAGAGATTTTTTATCATTATCAGTAAAAATAACGCGAACCCATGGTCCACGCCACAGAGCATCTTTAATTCCTAATAGAAAAGCCATGGTCCCCTCCTTTCTCTATCCAATAAGGATTTTTTAAGAACTATTTAATTTTTAATTTTTACATAAAAAACAAACCCAGTCAATGCACAATCCAATAAAACAATAAATTTGTCAAGGCCTTGCTCTTGACAAATTTATTTATATATGTTATTATAATAATAACCTGAAAATTAACTACAAATTTTTATGAAAGGAGAAAATTTTATGAACACACAGCCTGAAAAACCAAGAATTCCTAAAGAAAAACGGATAGGAACTGAACCAGCTGAAGCTTTAGATCTTGGCAAAGAGATAGAAGCTGATTTATTGGCAGTTGACAAATTGATTCATTTTGAATTTACGCCTGAATTCCAAGCCTTCCGGCCTTATATGAACCAAGGAGAGTCTGAAGCCAAGGCTCAAGCCAGAGAAGCTGCTAAAAATCGATTAGATGACCTAAACAAACGTATTGACAATATGACTAAAGGGCTGGAAAAAATTCTTTCTCTTTGGGAAAGCGAACTGGAAAAATAATCTAAGGCAGGCAAAATAAAAAATCCGACCTTTGTCCACGAACAAATGGTCGGATTTATTTTAGGTCTTTTCGAATGAAAACAACAGAGTTTTTACTGTCTGACAAGATTAATTTCTGCACGCCAGGTATTGGAATAACTAAAGATAGCTGCTCTTCATCAAAAGTCACAAACTTTTCCAGCCATTCCTTAGTCAGATCAAATTTACCTGAAACATAGGGGAAATCATTGGTCTGGCCAATAACTTTCATGTCCAAAAGCAAGATGCTGAATCTGACAGAATGATTGCCGGCAATCAGTTTGATTAAAACCTTGCCAGGCAAAAACTCTACTTCGCTGATACGCTTTAAAGTCTCTTCAAAATCATCAATAACAACTGCTGTCAATGGCTGCTTTAAGCCTAAGCAATAGGGTACCATTTTTTCACCTCCTTTGTTTTTAAAATTTTAAGAACAATAACTTTCTACTTTAAAATTGACAGAAAAAATATGAATTGTCAATTCATAACGCCACAAAAAAACAAATTTGTCAAATACTATTTTAAACCCATTTTTTCACTATTTTTCAGCCCTCTGTCCTCATCCTGAGCAAAACAAAGGATCTCTTTATCACCCATTTCCAAGCAGATTCCTCACTTTGTTCGGAATGCCAGAGGGCGCTAATACCATTTTTTAACTAAATTTTCAATTTTTTTATAATCATTTTCCCAGACAATTTCCTTATCTTTCTTAAGCCAAGTCATTTGCCTTTTGGCATAATGATTTATCTCTAATTCAAGCCGCTCTAACATTTCTTGTTTAGTAATTAATCCTCTTAAATAACGGGAAAGCCAACGATATTCCAGACCAAAATCATCCAATTTCTGCCAAGAAACGCCATGTTTGTGCAATTTTTTAACTTCAGCAACCATTCCCTGCCGCATTCTGGCTATTAACCTATTATGGATTAACTTTTTTAATGTTTGATTATCTCGTTTAACACCTATTTTAAGGGCATCGTATTTTAATTTTTTAAGCGGTTTTGGCACGGGCTGGCCTGTTTTTAAAACAATTTCTAAGGCGCGGATCAAGCGCCTTTTATTATTCTTATCAATTGTCTTTGCCCTGGTCGGATCAATTTTTTTTAATTTAATAAAAAGCTTTTCTGCTGATAATTTTTCTAATTTTTTGCGTAATTGCGGATCTGGCTTTACTGTTTCAGGCAAACCAAAAAGTAAAGCATCTATCCAAAACATGGTGCCTCCGCAAATAATAGGCAATTTGCCCTTTTTTTGTATTTGCTTAATGGCTTTTTCTGCCGCCTTAACAAATTTAGCTGCATTATATTCTGTTTTGGGAGAAACAACATCCAAAAGATAATGCTTAATCCCCTGCATTTCTTTTTTAGTCACTTTACCAGTACCAATATCCATGCCTTTATAAACCTGACGCGAATCAGCAGATATCACTTCCCCATTAAAATCTTTGGCCAGTTTAATGGACAAGATAGTCTTTCCACTAGACGTGGGACCAACAATGACTAATATTTTTTGTAATTTATTTGACATAATCGCCTTCTAAACCAAAGCTGCCAGCTTTAGTTATTTTTATTTTAACAAATTTACCTAATAAATTTTGCCGGGATTTAAATTTTACCACTTTAAAAGTTCTGGTTTTGCCCAGCCAAATATCATTCTTGCCCTTTTTTTCAACCAAAACCTCCAAGGTTTGCCCGACCAACTTTTGGTTATTAGCTAAAGCAGTCTGGCTTAAAATATCATTCAAAACTTTATCACGTCGCTTTTTCTCGGCCTTGCTGACATTATCTTTAAGCTTGGCAGTTGCGGTTTCTTGTCTAGGCGAATACTGATTAATATAAGCCATATCAAATTTAATTTCCTCAAATAATTTACAAGTATTTTTAAATTGCGCTTTTGTCTCACCTGGAAACCCGACAATCACATCAGTGGAAATCGCCACATTAGGAATATATTTTCTGATTTTTTTAACCAAATTTTTATATTGAGCCACTGTATATTTACGATTCATTTTTTTTAAAATCTGATCGTCACCAGAC
>DSBA01000040.1 GCA_011046145.1 Candidatus Uhrbacteria bacterium
CTGTATAATTATACACTAAATCAGCTTTTAATAGAAGCTTTTCTTCTGTTGATAAAGGAGAATCTGTATTTGCAAAATAATCTCCTAAAATTAAACCTGTTGCTGGCTGAATGGATATGCCATATCCTTCTATTCCCTCTGTTATTTGGCTATTTTTTTCTATATTAGCAATAGAATTATTTTCATTTCGTAAATTCCCGTCAGTTTTAATATAAATTTGGAAACCATTATAAATATTAGTTTCGGTCGCTAGTCTATATGAACATTGGCTAATACTGAAACTAGTTATCATTCCCAGATTGCAAGAAAGCGAATCAGCGCTATCCGAAGCATTGCGAATTCTAAAACTCAACTTTGGCACAATTTCAGCTTGAAAACTAACACTATCACTAGTTAAAATAGGGATTGAAGCAGTGCCATAATCGCCAAATGTTCCGCTGATGCTGATTTTATAAGTACCAGACTGGCTGGGATTATAAATTTGGTTTTCGCCGAGGGATTGATATTCAGCGTTCAAGCCTATATGGATAATAATTTCAGAACCAGCTAAAATAGTATCTTGATTATTTTGGGTGAAAATTATTGTTTGTCCTGATATTACAACGCCAATTTCACCAGAACCATTGCTGCCGGGTTCATTAGCTAAATTCAAATCATTGCCACCTGCTTTAAAATCAATATCAGTATAATCAATAAAGCTCAAATCAAAATCCGGCTGAAAATATAATTCAATGGTTTCATTTGGTTTAAAGTCAGAAGCAGCAGTGAATTTAATGACATGATCAGCCCCTGTAGAAATAGTGTGAGTGCTTAAGTTAACACTAAAATTAGTAATTAAGCCGGCTTTAACGGTATTAATTAAAAAACAGGCTAAAATCAGCAAAGAAATAATAAAGATTATAATTATAAATAAGTGTTTTTTCATGACCGGAAATAACTTATTAGATATTGATTGATCAGGCGTACGATAATAAAAATTATTACAGCGACTATAATCAGTATTAGCCACATTAATAAATGACTCATTATTTTATCATGAATAGTTTGAGCTTCAGCAATTGATTTTTCATCAGATTGGCTTAGCCAAAAATTTTCAAAAAAATACAAATATTTATTTTCTTTGGTGGTTGGTTTTTCTATTTTAGCCTGATTATTGGAAAATTTTTTATTTTCTTCTGTTTCAGGCACATAAGCGCGGATATTTATATTGCTTTGACCATAAACCATTGATAATAAAATAAAATTAGCAACTATAATCAGGATTGCGGCGATTAATAGTTTTTCTTTATTTGTCATTGCTAATTTCATTTTTATATATGTAAAAGGGGCTCTTTTTAATAAAAGCCCCTTTTAAAGCCGTATCAATTTATTTGTCTAAGGTTAAAACATTGAATTTCTAAACAGTTATAGGCTTATTTTTTCTTTTTTTGAATTTTTGAATAATTCTTTATCAGCCAGGTATTATATTTTTTAATTCCAAAGTAAAGTATTCCGGCGATGATAATTAAGATGAACAAATTAACTATAATAACATGCCAAGGAATAACCCAAAAATTAGTTGAGGCTGTTAAAACTTTTCCAGCAGTGCCGTAATTTAATGTCAAATCAGCTTTATAGCGGCCAAATGCGTAATTTTCTTTCTGCTGTCTGTATTTGCCCCAAAATGTAGTAGCGCCAACACTATTAGGATTTTTTACCCAAGAAGCTTCAAATTTTCTGATTTGATCAGGCAAAACATTGCCGCCTTGTTCATTTACTGCAACAGAGCCAGCAACAGAACCCCACATATTTTTAATCAATATCGTGCCTCTTGGCTTGATATGCGTGTTGCCATTGTTTTCAACCCTGGCATAAAAATCAATTGGCAATGAAGCATAAGTATCGCTGACAGTTTTAAATTCAGAAATAGCAGCGCTTTCTTTAATATCGCCGGCAATTTTAACTAAAATCAAGGAGCCAATTTTAGCAGCGATCGCAACCTGTGATGTTTCTTTTGTTGTTTCTGGCGGAACTGTGCTTAAGAAAACAACCGCGTAATGACCACCTGGAGAAGCATAATTTGGCACTTCTATTGCAAAAGGCAATTCAATAGTTTCACCAGCCGGAATGCTAATGCTTTTATAAGGAAATTTTATCCAAGTTGCCAAACCAACATCTTCACCGATAAATTCAGGCGCGCCAGTTTCGCCAGTAGCAATAAATCTTTCAGCGCTAAGATAATAAGTGACAGCGCGATTTTCCTCATTGCGGACTTTTAATGACTGCTGAATAATATCGCCTTTGGCAGCTTCCAATTCAATAATTGGCGGAGAAATTGTAATAGCATCAGCTGTTAAGGGCATTAATAACCATCCAAATAGCAATAAGGTGAAAAGAGCAATTATTTTTTTTATTTTCATATTTTTCCCCTTTGTCCCTAGTAATATTTTACCAATAAGGACATTTTAATTTTTTATTAGTATAAAATTTTAAAAATTACCGACAACAGTAATAGTAATTGTCTGTGAATAAATACCAGCAGGAGTAGTGCCTGAAATAGAAGCTGCGTGGCATAAACTAACCACTTCAGAGTCAACAGGTCCGGATGAGCCGCCATAAGTCTGATCGCTTGTTGTTAATTCAGTAGCGTTAGCTGCTGTTGTTCCTTCATTTAAAGTTTCACAGTCAGCGCTGGTGTATTCTGTGTCACTATTTGCATCTTGAATTTGGCGGATATCATAAGCATCTTTTGTTGTGGAAACCCCATATGATTCTGTGCCAGCTGCTACTTCAGAATCACCGCTTACATTAGTAATTGAATCATCACCATCCCTTAAATCCCCATCAGCTACTATATAAGAGGTATAACCACTGCTGGCATTTGTACTAACTGTAGAAGAATAATGACACGTTTTAATAATGCTGGAACTTAATGTGCCTAATGCACAAGTATTTCTATTTAAACTAAAACTCAAGCTGGGATCAACAGAGCCTGATATTTCCACTACATTTGCATCACCAACATATAAAAAATCTACTTGTTGACCAGTTAAATTTCCTTCATCATCATAAAGCCTGAAATAAGTATCATAGTTTCCTGGTGTTTCTGGCGTGACAACAGAGGTGCCGTCCTGAGTCCTGAATTGAAAACTAAGTGGTGAAAATGACTCAATCGCGTCTTCTAAGACAACCCTTATAATCTGACCGTCAACTTCAGCAAAATCACGGTCATTGTCAGGAGTCGCTGTTGCTTCAGTAATTCTTGCTGTGCCCCCAGAACATGTTAATGTTCCCAGATGCAAAACAAGTTCTGAATCAGCCTCTGTGTCACTGATTGTTAAATCAGTTAAATCAAAACCACTGGCAAATTCCACTTCGAATGTAGATCCTGCCGGAGTAGCTAATGTATACGCTCCAATACAGTATTCTGTATCAGTATCAACTGGCGCTGATTCAGGACTGATTGTAAGCGTACTAGCTGATTCTGATAACTGAGGCAGGCTAAAAATCATTACTGCCAATAAAAGCAGTATGCCTGCCAAAAATAAGCTTTTTTTCTTTTGCATAAGCATTGTGTGTTAATTAATTTATTATTGAATAAAATTTAAAAATCTAAAAAAAACGAGTTGTTTTATTAAACTACCCCCGAGCACAGAGGGTCGGAAGAAATTATTTATATTATAAATATAATTCCTGAATTTTAATTCTGATCTTATTATAACACAAAATATAAAAAAATAAAAAGCAATTGTGGATAAATCAAAAAACAGGGATAAATTCATAAGTTAAGATTGCGTTATAAAAACCAGCGGGGGTTTGTTCATTAATATTAACAATTACTGAAACAGTATAATCAGTCTGATATGTGAAGCTTTCAGCATAGGCAATAACATCGCCTTCTTGAAAAGAAAATTTATTGGCAATATTATAATTTTCCGCTGCTTGGCCAATGCCGCCGCTAGGATTTTCACCAACTATAGGCACTGCATTAGCAACTAAATTCATGCCAAATTGTTCTGTTCCTGGTTTTGAATCAACCGCAGGAACACCAATCGCTTGAATTGTATAATCACCATTATTCAATGGCTGACCATAAACTCTGATGGTATAGCCTGATTTAGCATTAGTATAAGCTGAAAAAGTATGGCTGGAATAAGCGGTTGAGGATTTTGATAATTGACCAAAATTCAGAGCTACAGACTGGATATTAAAACCCACAGTTGGCTCGGCTTCTATGGCATAAAAAGCAGTTTTTTCTCTAAAATTAGCGCTTTCGCTAATATCCCCGGTTTGAATGCTGATATTAGAATCAATTTGATAATTGCCAGACGCTGATCTGCCGCCGCCGGAACCTAATGTGTCTATCCAAATTTGGTAATTAGAGCTGCTTGCGGCCAGGCAGACATTATAAATTAATAAAAATATAAAAATTGAAAAAATGATTTTAATTATTTTTTTCATGGCTTGTTTTTTGATTTTTTTAATAAAGATCTGGTGTTTTTTAATTTTTTCTTTAAAAAAATATTTCTTAGTAAAAGTAGCAGAATAATTAAAATAATTATTAGCCATATAATCCAGCCTGGCAGTCGAAATTCTGTTTTTGGTATAAATTTTTCCACTAGAGAAAAATAAATTTTTTCAGTTGGCAAAGAAACTTGATCATCAAGTGTCGCTGTAGCATGTAAGGAATATTTTTTTGCTTCTAATTCCTGCTGTAATTTAGCCTGCCAATAGCCATTTGCATCAGTTTGGGCATAAAAAATAGTTTCTGGTTCAGTAGATAAATAAACAGTTATTAAAGAATTTGGCGCGGCTTGACCAGTAACAAGCAGATAATTTTCAATAATGAATTTATTGCTGATTTTTTCAAAACTGACGCTTTCAATAAGTGGGGGGGCAATTATTATAACAACTTCTTCCAAAACATAAGTTTTTTGTTCTTCCTCATCCAAAACTTCTTTTTTCTCCAAATCAACATAGCTTTCAATCGCATTGCCGGCCTTATCAACCGCCCGTAAAGTTAATTGTCTGCCTAGGTTCCAAATTTCAGATAAATCCAATGGGCTATTAACTTTTTGCCATTCGCCTTCATCTATTTTCATTTCATAATAAGCCAGCCCAGCGTGTTTATCCAAAGCAGAAAAAAATAATTTATTCTGCTCAAGGCTAGGATGGAAAAATTCTGGAGGGGTTGTGTCAATTTTTATCTGATAACGCGCTAAAGGCCCCCAACCTTCGTCATATTTAACTTTTAAATGAAAATACCAAAAACCGTCGGCAATTTCAGTAAATGAAAAAAAGTTATTTTGGCTATAAAAATAACCATAATCCAAATCAGTTAATGGCGTTTCATTCAAATTAAAATAATAACCAAGACCTTTGTCAGGTACTTGCCAGCTAAATTGCGGCTTATTATTGGCATACCATTTGTCTTGACTGGGATGAGTTGGCGAACTTATAACCGAAACGGGTTTGCCTTCTATTTCTGGCAGCTTAACTTCCTCTTTTTCGCATTGGCAGATTGGACAAGGTCCGACATCGCAAGGCGGGCATTCACCGCCAAAAACATTTATTTTAACTATTAATATGCCTGTTAAAGGATTAATGTTATCATCTTGGGCTTTGAAAACAGCGTAATAAATTCCAAAATTCTGCGGAGTCCAGCTAAAACGAGATGTAGTAGTCACGCCTGTAATAATCGGCGTTAAAGTGGCTGTTTCCAATGGCTCTAAACTTATATTTACCCTGTCGCCGTCAGGATCAGTGGCTGAAACATTAAAAACCAATGTTTCACCCGCATTAACTATTTTTTCTGCCACTGGCTCAAAAACAGGAGGTCTATTAATTGGGGCGGGCGGCAAGGGAGGAACAGAAACTCCAATACTAACAATTAAATTCGCTACATTGCCATTAATGTCAATTGCTGTAAAAATAGCGTTAAAAATTCCCTGATTTTCAGGCGTCCAACTAAAATCACCACCAACTTTTGGCGCATTATTTACAATATTACTAAAATTTGCGCCAGTTGGGATTTCCCAAATTAAATTAACCAAATCGCTTTCAGGGTCGCTGGCAGAAACGCGAAAATTGACTGATTCGCCTAAATTTATTTGCTTATGCTTGACTGGTTCAAAAATCGGCGGCTTATTTACTGGCTGTGGCAAGGGAGGAGGCGGCGTGTCAATAACATTTATAGTAATACCCTTACAGCCAGCCAAATTAATTTTTTCCTGTTGGTCAAATGAAATTAAATGCGAGCTTTCAGAGAATGTTATTGTTGAACTGCCTATTTCCTGTGCTTTAAAAATTAAAGTTCCGAATTTGGAACCAGTTGTTACAGTATCCACTAAAACAAAACCGCCAACATTAATATAATTGGTTTCATTATTTAATTCTTCGCCCGGGCTTTTGTAAGGAAAGGCACTGCCTAAATTAAAATCATCAATATGCAAAACATTTTTGCCAGTAAAATTTATTATTGCCCTAACTGTATTTAAAATTTCACCATTTGGCTCCACCATAATATCAATGTAAACCATATCTCCGACATAATAATCATTTTTGGCTGTAGTCAGCTTCATTATGGCATTACCTTCAGCCTTAACCGATAAAATAGGAACAAAAATCGTAATTAACAATATGCTTAATATTATTTTTGAGATTTTATTCATAAATACTATTATTTAAAATTTTTAATTTAGAATTTGATATTTTTTGTTATTTGTGATTTATTTTTTAATTTAATATATTCCATCCCAATAAGCAGCCAAGCCGGATAAGTCAAAATCGTCTACAATACCGTCGTCATTAAAATCAGCATAGCACCAATCTGTCTGCCAGTTATAAGCTAAGCCTGCTAAATCAAAATCATCAACCTTGCCATCGCAATTAGTATCGCCTATTTTACATCTAGCGACCATTATATTTAAAATATTGCTTATCTGTCCATAATTATCTCTAGCCCAGATATAAAATGGGTTATTGCCTAAGGATAAGCTAATATAAGAATTCCATCTTGTGGCTGAAGGATAGCTGATATTATCAGTTGAGCCATTTATAAAAATAATAGTATCCTGCTGCCTATTTCCTTCTATTAAAAAATTAGCTGAAAAAATCGGGCAAATCCTCTCGTCTACTGTCGGCGTTCCTGGCTGGGTTGGCAAAACAATGCCCCCACCCGGCTTTATTGTGCGAGCGCTGACTTCATTCGAAGCACTAGAAAGATTTTCTGTATTATAAACATAAAGCACAAAAAAATATTCTTTGTTGCTTAATAAAGAAGAAACTACGCAGGAAGTTTCTGAATAAAGGAAATTAGAACAAACTAAATAACCATTAAAATTTGTTACCTCGGAAGTTTCAGAAAAATAAAGCTCATAACGGTCAAAATCAAAATCAGTATTCTGGCTCCAGCTTAAAAACATTGAATTAGCTGTGATATTTGAAGGCGGATATAAAACAACCGGATTTGGGGGAATGCCTTCTGTTTTAGAATCAACGCTGATTTGATCTTCAAAAATAGCAACTGCCAACTTGCCACTATCTCCGTAATTACCTGAAAAAGAAATTATTTTTGAACCTGCAGTCGCTGGATTTATGATTTGCTTGCTGCCGCCACTCGCATTCAGCCCGATTCTAATCACCACTTTATCATTGGGAGAAATATCTCCGTTTGCGTCATCAATAGGATGAATAAAATCAATCAAGTTGCCGGAAATATTTACACCCCAATTTGTGGCAGTTGGTGTTGAAGATAAAACTTCTTCCGTTTCAAAGCCAGTTGCCGGTCCATGAAATAAATTAATGTCAGCGTAAGTAATATTTGACAAATCAAAACCACTGTCAAAAATTATTCTTAAATATTGTCCGGCTTCGCCAATGCCACTTGGCGTGGTAAATCTGATCTCGTGGTCAGAGCCGATTGAAGGCGCGTGTCGGCTCATCTTATCGCTTAGGGTGTGCAAATTGGAAGCCAAAGAATTTTGCGGCAATAAAAAAATTACTAAAATCAAAACAATCATCCAGATTTTATACTCTGTTTTTTTCATTTAAGCCATTATTTTTTATTTTTACTCAAAATTCAGCATGCAACGTTCCTTTATTATTATACCGTAAATTCTCCAAAATTCCTAAAATAAAAAAAGGGGGAATCTTTAATCCCTTAACTTTTCAAAGCAATTATTTGTAAATTTATAATTAATTTACATATTTTTATCAAACTCTAAATTCACAAATATCTTTAAAATCGCAATGTTGGCACTTGTGATATTCAGGACTAGCTTCAAACTGGCTGTCTTTAATCTTGTCAATAGTCGTTGTAAACCGTTCTTCTAGCTTGGCCAGATCTTTTTTATTGCCCAAAAAAGATAATTGCGTATTATTATCCAAATAATAAAATGTTAATTTACTGATTGGATGACAGGCTGTAATATCAGGAATTTTTTGCCCGGCATACTGATACAAAAGCAACTGTTCTTTTTCTTCAAAGGTTAATTTTTCCTTGGCATTGCCTGTTTTATAATCAATCAGTTCAGCTGTGCCGTCAGGCAAAAGATCTATCCGGTCAATAAATCCCTTAAAAGAATATGTTTCAGCCTCTTTTTTTGGGGAACTCATTTTAAAATTAAAACCTTTTTCCAAGACTAAAGTTGAAAGCTGCTTATCTTTATTTTCTTCATAAAAAAGCTTAATAAAATTACGGCCTTTAGTTTTATACTCTTTCCTATTTTCAGCAGAAACAAACCATTCATCCAGCCAGCTAGTCTCAAAAATATCTTTCAATTCCTCAAAACTGACCAAGGAGCTGATTTTTTTGCCTGTTTTTCCTTTTTGCCCGCCGAATAAATCAGACTGGTCAGTTTTGAAACGCGAAATCGCTAATTCAAAAAACTTTTGCAAAGTCGCATGCATGCTTTTGCCATAAGAAAAAGATCCTTTGCCTTTAACTGGAATCCGGTAAATATGGGCTAATTTGTACTGATAAGGGCATTTTTGGAATGCCGCGATCTGCGAATAAGAAAATTGGGATGGCAAATTATATGATGATTTGGCTTTGCTTTTCTCAATTTTAGGCAAGGAAACTGTTTTTTCTTGCTTCTCTGCTTTTTTATCTAACTTAAAATCTTTATTAGTTTCCCCTAATTCAACTAAAAACCGGGAGATTTTTTTTGCCCTGGCACCGCCATAATCATCAGCTGAAGTTAAAAATAAACCTTGTTTAGCGCGCGTCATAGCAACGTAAAACAAACGTCGCTCCTCCTGCAAATGAAAATCGCCTTCGGGTAAAATGTCTTTGACTAGAGGTTCGGGAATCTCAATCGGCTCTCCCCTTTTATTAGTTGGAAAACGCTGCTCAACCAGATTGGGAATAAAAACATATTTGAATTCCAGGCCTTTAGCTGAATGCACAGTCATTATTTTAATAACATCAGGGCCCAACTCAATATCAAATTTCAAAGGTCCGCTTTCGCCTGATTCCAGTTCCAAATTCAATTCAGCCAAAAAATTCTGCAAAGACGGGTCGCTGGCTGATTCTTCAAAAATTTTTATCCGGTCATAAAATTGATTCAGATATTCAGCATTTTGTTTGGCAATGGCTTCGTCAGCCTGGATAATTTTTTCCAGATATTTTGAATCCGACATAAAAGCCAGCAAAATTTCCCCGGCTGTTTTTTCCCTGGTCAATGTCGTATGCTTTTGAACCAAAGATAAAAATCGATTAATTTCTGAGACAACTTCACTAGACAAACCGCTAACAGCCGAAACATTTTTTAATGTTTCATATAATGAAATTCTTTTCTTATTGGCAAAATAACAAATTATAGCCACTTCTTCATCAGACAAATTGATAATGGGAGAACGCAAGAGACGGAAAATTGCCGGACTTTCGTGATAATCATCCAGCAGTTTAAAATAATTCAAAATATCCAAAATAATCGGCTTGTTATATAAGCCGCGCAAGGCTACAAACTGGTATGGGAGATTGGTTTTACGCAGAAAATTAGTAAAAGCAGTTGCGCTCTCATTAGCCCGCACTAAAATGGCAAAATCCGCCCATGACGCATCTTTATCCTTTTTTTTCAATTCAATTATTTTATTAATCACTCCCCGGATCTCATCATCTAAAGTTTTAAAATGGAGATGCCCAATCAGCGCTTTGCATTTTAAATTAGATTTTAATTGCTTTTTAATCTTTGAGCCTTTTTGCGCCTCCAGGCGGTTGGGATTATTTAATTTAATAAAATTATAAGCCAAATCTAAAATCTCCTGGCAGGAACGGTAATTTTCAGTCAAAACAATGTCTCGCGCTTTGGGATAATCTTTTTTAAACTGCAAAATATTGGAAACAGAAGCGCCCCGGAATTTATAAATTGACTGGTCATCATCAGCCACAACAGTTAAATTAGCTTTTTCCCCTGCCAAAAGCTTGACCAAATTATATTGGGCAAAATTTGTGTCCTGAAATTCATCAACCAGAATATATTCAAACTGCTGTTGATATTTTTTTAAAATAGCCGGCCGTTCTTTAAATAATTTCAAGGTATAATTAATTAAATCACCAAAATCAAAAGCATTGTTGGCTAAAAGCAACTGCTGATAAACATGGTAAGCGCCAGCTATTTCTTTTAGCCTTCTAACTTCATCCCAAACCGCCTGATCGCTATGCTCGCGGTCCAAATCTAATTCTAATTTTTCAGCATAAGCCAAATAATCTTCAGGATAAATTTCTTCATCTTTACAGCGGGAAAAATGAGTCAAAAGAGCATGGATAAATTTTGTTGGGTTGCCAAGAGGCTTGTAATAATCAAGGTCAAATTTATCCAAATTTTGCCGCACCAAAAGCCAGGCGCTAGTCTGATTAAGCAATTTAAAATCATTGAACAGGCCGATATCCAAAGCATTTTTCTCTAAAATTTTCTGGCAAAAAGAATGAAAAGTGGAAATCCACAAATCAACATAACCATAAGGCAAAAGCTTATCCACTCTTTCCTGCATTTCACCTGCTGCTTTTTCTGTAAAAGTCAAGGCCAATATAGCGTCAGTGTTAACTCCTTTATCCAAAATTAAATGGCAAATTCTCTGGGTAATTACTGTTGTTTTGCCAGTACCGGCTCCGGCTATAATCAAAAGCGGGCCTTTATCAAAAGTAATGGCTTTTTGCTGCTGGATATTGAATTTGGGATTGAGTTTCAGCATAATTATGTTTATATTTTACCTTAAATTTACTCTTTCGCCAAGCCCTCAAAAGCAGCCGTGAATTTTTTAAAAAATAATAGCCTTGACAAAGCAGTTATTATATATTAATTTAAAATCAAACGCAAAGCAAATTTAAAAAGGAGGACAAAAATTATGGCCAAACAGGCAAAAAAAGAGATAGAGGCAGAAGCTCATCCTTGTCCGCATTGCAGAAAAATTAACCGCATGGTAGTGCTTGAAAGCCATGAAAAATTAAATCCAACTTACAATAAAAAGCTTAAAAAATTAGGAATTATCATTGTCAGAAAAGGGGAAAATTTTTCTTGTCCATATTGTCAGAAAACTATAAGCATAAATTAAAAAATACTTAAAAGCCGTTCCGATAAAAATCGGAACGGCGTTTTTTTTAAAAAAAATCCACTAGGCAATAATGCAGTATAATCACATGGAAAATAGCGGAGATCAGAAACGGCAGCCAAAATTTCCTGCAAATGAATAAAAACCTCCGCGCCAATGTTTCCTCTTTAAAATTTTCCATTTTCCCTCCTTGTTTCCTAAATTTTCAAATAAATGCCTAAGGCTGCAAAATATCATCTGTCCTGCCATTAATAGAAATAAACACATCATCAACCGTGGAAAATTGCTTTAATGTTTCTGTAATCTGGGCGCGGATGGCTAAAACATTACAGGATCCGCCGACATTGGATTCCAACTGTTCGTTAAAATCAACGTAAGCCACTCCGTTTTCAATTGCCAGTTTCTGAATTATGACACCGCTGTTAATTGAAGTAAAAAACCCGTCTTTTTCTTCTTTTTCATTTACGCCTTTTAATAATTCCTCCAAAGCCGCTCTGGCGACCGCGCTTGTTTTGGCTATTTTGCGCTCAACAGGAAAAACTTTATAACAGGAAAAATCCGGATCAAGCTGGCTATTGCCAAAAAATGCTTTGATATTCATATTCGCAAGGGGCGATAATAAAACAGGAATTCTTACTTCTTCATCATGTTGAAGCAAGCCAGACAGGTTGTCTTTCATTAAGACCAAAACCGCTTCTGTTTCTTCATCAACCAAAAATTCAATTTCAGCTATAAAAGGCGCAAAATTATCGGTCATCCAATCATCCTGGGCATAAGCAATGCTAGTGGAAATTATCTGTCCTTGCTTATCTTCTAAACGGATTGGGAAACTGGCTTCAAAATACCAAGCCCTGGCCTGACCCGTGATTATGTAGGGGCTGATTATTAAATCATTTGGCTTTGGCTTATCAATAATAATATTGCCTGTTTTCTCCAATTCAGAAAACAATCCAATAAGGCCATCCGCAGTAAAAACTTTCTGGCCGTCAATTTCAAAAGTTTCAATAAAAAAATTCAATTCCTCTACAGCTTCCGCATCAAAAACTTTTAAAATATTTGTATGCCCGCCGACAAAACTTATGGCGTAAGCATCGGTTTCTTTTTCCCTAATATATGTTTTATCCCTAACATAATCAGCGGTTAATAGCCTAAAAGCTATTTTATCATTAATTTTAAAATCCAGATAACCGCTTGAAGCATCTTCGCCAAATATTTCATAAGCCATATATTTGGGCAAGCCAAAAGCATACGTCCTGACGCTTTGGATATCAGGATCAGGTCGGCCTATTTTAAAAGAAAAATAATTCAAATCATTTTCAGCGCTGCTATCAGGCAAACAAGGCTCTGTTGGCATTAGGCCTTTAGGATTTCCCTGTTTTATCCATTGCCCATCCTGGCAAATCCAAGAACCACTAGGACGTAAAAGTAAAAGAGAAACAAGCATGCCGATCAAAACGCCGGACAAGAGAACCACCGTAATTATAAATATTTTTTTAGGCATATTTTTTATAAGTTAATTATAAATTATTTATTTTGGCTTGTTAATTGTCCGCAGGCTGCCTGAATTCCCCTGCCCAAACGCAAACGTTCTGTCACATTAATTTTGTTACGGCCTAAAACGCGCTTAAATATCTCTATTTGCTTTTTGTCTGAAGGCAAAAATTTCTTTTTGGGAAAATCGCTTTGATTATACAAGATTAAATTAATTAAATAAAGTTTTTTGGGCAAATCAGCCAATAAATCAGCCAATTGCCGCGCCTGACTGTCCTGATCATTAAAACCCTTTATCAAAATGTATTCAAACATCACTCGCCTGTTTGTTTCAGCCAGATAATACTTAACCGCTTTCAAAATTTCTTTTAGTGGATATTTGGCATTCAAAGGTATTATTTGGCTGCGCAAATCATCATTTGGCGCATGCAAAGAAACAGCCAAATTTACCTGTAAATTTTCTTTAACTAATTTTCTGATGCCTTCTGGAATGCCAATAGTTGAAATAGAAATATGCCGCCAGCCGATATTGAAAGTTTCTTTGGAATTTATTTTTTTAATGGCTCCGATCACATTGCCATAATTCAAAAAAGGTTCGCCCATGCCCATAAAAACCAGATTATGGACTTTTTCACCCAAAGTCTTTAAATAGCGGTTAAAAACCAAAACCTGTTCAATAATTTCCCCCTCATCTAAATTGCGTCTAAATCCCAACTGGCCGGTAGCGCAAAATAAACAGCCCAAAGCACAACCGACCTGAGAGGAAAGGCAAACTGTGTTCCTGTCTTCGTGGCGCAATAAAACAGATTCGATTTTCAAACCGTCTCTTAAATAAATCAATGCTTTGACTGATTTTTTATCTTTACTTTCTGAAATTTGCGCCTTGATTGCCAAAGGATATTCATTATTTAATTTTTCACGCAAGCCTGACGGTAAATTCAAAGCTTGAGACCAGTTTTCAATTAATTGCTTAAAAATAGCTTCTTTGGCCTGTTTTAAGCGAAAAGGTGGCTGATCTTTTAGAGCTTTTGTCAAATTATTTAAATTCATATACTAATTTTAGCCTAAATTGCAATTTAAGTAAAATAATGACGTCCTCCCCGCACTCAAAAAACCGCCCCTAACGGGTCGGTTTTTTTCATGCGGGGTTTCCTTTGCTCCGCTACTCATGAGAATTCGGCGGCGATATTTCAGCCGTAACATCAACA
>DSBA01000071.1 GCA_011046145.1 Candidatus Uhrbacteria bacterium
GCCTATACCATTTAAATCGTTCTTCCCTTGTATATTTTGTCTTATTCATATGCTTAAATTTAATAGTTAACATGTGTTACCCTTAAGTATACTATCTGTAACCCCTTGGTGTTAACTATACATCTCATTGACAAATTACTTAAAATACGCTAATCTGTTTGGACAAGTACATTTATATTTTTAAATCCTCCTCGGTAGCTGTGGGAAAAAACAAAAGAAGAATGTTTCCCGGACAGCTAACCAACCCAACCAATGTTCGCTTTGGGCGGACCAAAACGAGGAGGTAGAAATGGAAATTCGGGGTAATGAGTTTATTGTTGAGCCCGGCATATTTAACGTGAAGATTGATTATAACAAATTAATCCATGAATTATTTGCCAATGGTGATTATAATGATGCCGATGTTGATTTCTGTGATTTTGACCCGCAAGGATTTGGTATTGATCTTGTAACATTAGGACAACAAAATTTGAATTTGAGAATTATTAGGTTCCTTCGTAATATAGACACATTAACAGAGGCTATCGGGTTGATTGTTGATAATGGTTTTGAACCGGCAGGTGTTAGGCATTTGCTTACATTAGGTATGACGTATCCATATCTGCAACGCGCATGTCCTGTGATCACACTTGAACCCGGGGCAGATCATTATAGTAATTTTTGGTGGCTGATGCTAACAGTTTATAAAAACTTCAGGTGTATACGTTTTTATGGATGGACTTGCTGGGATGATCATTTTCCTGGATATGGGATAGATTGCGACGTATGGTATCTCGTAATTCAGCCATGAATACCATTTATAACAACCCGACCTGCTAAAAAGCGGGTCTTTTTCTTTTGGGCGAAAACGGCAGGTCTCTTTAATATTACCGACGGCTTTAGCCGTCGATCGCCTCCTAAAGGAGACGGTAATATTCATGGGCCGTTTTCGCCCTCATTGACAAATTACTTAAAATGCGCTAATCTGTTTGGACAAGTACATTAATATTTTTAAATCCTCCTCGGTAGCTGTTTACAGAAGAAAACAAAAAAAAGAATGTTTTCTGGACGGCAACCAACCCAACCAATGTTCGCTTCGGGAGAACCAAAACGAGGAGGTAGATTATGAAAATTTTGCGAAAATCTTCGAGGCAGTTGACCGATGAGGAATTGCGACGTGAATTGTCAAAACCGCTTCCTGCCGAGGCAGTGAAACAATTGCGTGAAATTCGTGAATCAGCTGCATGGCTCCTTACTCTTAGTCTTCAGAATATGAGGGCTAATGAGCAGGAGGGTGAGTAGTTATGAACAGAACGAACGATCTTAGTCGACATCAAATTCGGGAATTGCTGTTTTTACCATTATCAGACGAGGAATCTTCACAGTTACGTGAAAATCGTGAGGCGAGGATAGGGCTAATTTCCCTAAGCTTTTCTGAAATGAGTATTGATGAGCAGGAGGAAAAATAATTATGAAAATATCCTCCAGATATAAAAAACGAATTCGGCAACTTCGGGAGAAATCTCGTTGGCTTTTGACTGTCGTTTCTCGTGAAATTAATAATGATGAAAGCGGGGATAGTGATCATGCGAAAAACTGATCATCTTAGTCGTGCGGAACTTCGCAAATCACTTTTTACTTTATCCGAAAGCGCTGAAAAGCGTTTGGAAAAAGCCAGGCAAAAACGACGTGGTTTAATCTCATTGCAAAATTAGGTTAAATAGTAGGGGGCAATTTTGCCCCCTACTTACAAAAGACCTCCTCGGTAGCTGTGGGAAAAAACAAAAGAAGAATGTTTCCCAAACAGCTAACCAACCCAACTAATGTTCGCTTCGGGCGAGCCAAAACGAGGAGGTATGAAATGAGATCGACTCGACATTTAACTGATGAGGAAATTAGGACATTGCTTTTTGCTCCCATGTCAGATGAGGAGGCAGCTCGCTTGCGTGAAATTCGTAAATCTGACCGTTGGCTACTCGCTCTTAATCTTCACGAAAATGGATCGAGAGGAGGTCTATAATGTTGAGAATTAGTGAGCTTAGTGACGAGGAACTGCGAGAGCTAATATCTAGACCCATGACTGATGAAGAGGCTCAAACCCTGATTAGGATCAATAAATCTGACCGTTGGCTGCTTGCTCTTAATCTCCGCGAGATGGAACGTCAAGAATCTGACCCGAACTACGATCCGGCTAACGACCCGACTTGTGTACGCGTAGAATTTGAAAACGATGAGGAATGATCTTCTCGTAAATTTAATTAGACCTGCTAAAAAAGCGGGTCTTTTTCTTTTGGGCGAAAACGGCAGGTCTCCTTAATATTACCGACGGCTTTAGCCGTCGATCGCATCCTAAAGGAGGCGGTAATATTCATGGGCCGTTTTCGCCCGATTATTTATTTTGTGATACAATAAAATCTATGAAACAATATAAATTAAAGCAACAACAAGTTTGTCTTGATAATTTTAAAATAGATTATCAAAACGAATTAAACAAAGAGCAATTAGACGTGGTCTTGAATGGCGAAGGGCCGTGTTTGGTTTTGGCTGGCGCAGGCAGCGGTAAAACGCGTACTTTAGTTTATCGCGTGGCATATTTAGTGGAAAAGGGAATTGATCCTAAAAATATCCTTTTAGTCACTTTTACCAATAAAGCAGCCAAGGAAATGCTAAATAGGGTAGAAGTGCTTTTAAAATGTCAGCCTAAAGGCCTTTGGGGCGGCACTTTTCACCATATTGGCAATATTATTTTGCGGCGTTATGCGAAAAATTTGGGTTATGATAATAAATTTACAATTTTGGATCAGGAAGATTCTAAAACATTGCTTAAGGCTGTGATGGGCGAGTTGAATTTAAATTATAAAGACAAATATTTTCCCAAAGCTGATGTGATTCAAAATATTATTTCTTTTAGCCAAAATAGCCAAAAGCCAATTAGCGAGGTGATTGAACTGAAATACTCGTATTTGGATCCCAAATTAATTTTGGTTATTGAAACAATTAATAAAGCTTATCAAAAAAAGAAATTAAAAACCAATGTGATGGATTTTGATGATTTATTAATTAATTGGCTGAAACTTTTAAAAAAAGATAAGACAGTAAAAAAGCGCTTAGCAAATCAATTTAAATATATTCTAGTTGACGAGTATCAGGACACAAATAAAATCCAGTCGGAAATAATAAAGGAATTAGGCGCGGCGCATAACAATGTTTTGGTCGTAGGCGATGACTGCCAGTCTATTTATTCTTTCCGGGCTGCTGACATTAATAATATTTTAAGTTTCCCAAAAAATTTTAAAGGCGCTAAAATTTTTAAAATTGAAACTAATTACCGTTCTTCGCCGGAAATTTTAAATCTGGCCAATGAAAGTATTGCCAATAATTTAAATCAGTATCAAAAAGCCTTGAACACAATTATTGATCATAAGCAAAAGCCAGCTTTAGTGGCTTTGCGAGACGGAGAACAACAGGCGCATTTTGTTTGCCAGCGGATTTTAGAATTACAAGAGGAGGGGATATCTTTAAAAGATATGGCTGTGTTATTCAGGTCGTCTTTTCAGGCGCTGGAAATGGAATTAGAATTAAATAAAAGGAATATCCCTTATCAGATGCGCGGAGGCATTAAATTTTTTGAGCAGGCGCATATTAAAGATGTTGTAGCTTATTTGAAAATTATTAATAATTGGCAGGATGAACTTTCCTGGAAACGGGTTTTATTGCTTTATGAAGGCATTGGCCCGGCTAATGCCCAAATAATCTGGCAGGAGATTAGCAAATTAGCCAGTATTAAATCTGCGGCTGAACAATTGGTCAGGATTCCTGCTGGGTTTAAAGTTTTGCGCAGTCTTGAGAAACTTAATGGTTTGTTGAAATTTTTGCTGGAAACACACGAGGATTTTATTGCCAGTTCTATTAGGCAAATTTTGAAAGCTGATTATGAAGATTATTTAAAAGCTAATTTTGAAAATGCTAAGGATCGCTTAGAAGACTTAAATCAATTGGCTAATTTTGCTTTGCAATATGAGAAATTAGAAGATTTTTTATCAGATGTAACTTTATCAGAAGGCTTTAAAGGTGAATCGGTTGAAGGTTATAAGGAGGGGCCGGATGAAGCTTTAATTTTAAGCACTATTCATCAGGCTAAAGGTTTAGAATGGAAATATCTATTTGTGATTGGCTTGGTTGAAGGCCAGTTCCCGCATTATAAAATTTATGATCATCCAGAAGAAATTGAAGAAGAACGGCGTTTGTTTTATGTGGCAGTGACCAGAGCCAAAGACGAGCTTTATTTAACTTATCCGATTATTTCTTTTTCATTTACCACTGGCCAAAATATTAATAAACCGTCGCAATTTATCGCGGAATTAGATGATTCATTATTTGAGCCATGGCAAGTTGATGAAAATGGTGAAAATTATGAGGATGATGAAGATGAAGATGAAGATATTATTGATTTTGATAAGTCACACCCAAAAAGGCCCCGAGGGGCTAAAAAATTAAGGAAACATGAGTTTTTGAGTTCAGTAACGTATGAGGATCTTGATGATGGATATTAAAGATTTATGGTATAATTAATTTGAAAGCTGAGTAAGCTCCGGGTAAGAAAAATAAGAATTAAATAGCTTGCACAGCTTAATTTACTTAATTCTTAATTTACTAATTATGATCGACATCCAAATTCAAAAAGGTGACATAACCAAGGTTCAGGCAGACGCCATTGTCAATCCCGCCAATTCTTTTGGCTGGATGGGCGGGGGATCTGCCAAAGCAATTAAAAATGCCGGCGGCAGGGAAATTGAAGATGAAGTGATTGCCAAATCTCCTTTGGAGATCGGTAAACCCGTGTCTACCAAGGTCGGCAACCTTAATTATAAAGCCATAATACATTCGCCAACAGTTGAAAGCCCTAATGACAAAGCTTTGCCATATAATGTTGCTATGGCAACGCGAGGCGCTTTAGAACTGGCTGATGACATGAAATTTTCAGTTATTGCCATGCCAGGCATGGGTACGGGCATTGGCGGTTTTCCGAAAAAAAACGCTGCTAAAGTGATGATTGAGGAAATAAAGAAATTCGAACCTATTAATTTGGAAAAAGTAATTTTGGTTGATATTGATGATGAATTAGTGGAGTTTTGGCAGAAAGAACTGAAATAGTGGGAGTCCAGAAACATTAATTAATTTTTACTCATAGCACCAATTAAAGAAGCGGGCGCCCAAGGGGCGTCCGCTTTAGCTATTAGAAAGTGCCGTCATAAGGTTTATATGCTTCGGGTGGTACCTCAACGAAGCCTCTCCCATTGCAATTCGGACATTCTTTTTCTTCGCCATCTTCATCGACTATCATTTTTTCTCCCATGCACCTTGAGCAACCTTCGGTTGCATATAGGTCATAATGTTCATTATGGTTAAGCTTCTTACTTTCTGGTATTAACCATTCCAGAATATGAAATAAGATAATCAGGCAGAAGAAAAATCCGATCACTATTCCTGTAACTATTAACATCCATTTCATGTCTATACCTCCTTTTAGTCTCCACAAAGGATTCCATCGCCTTCCAGCACTAGGTTGACAAACTTGTTTGCAAAAAATACTAACTCGATAATTCCGATTATGTGCATTTATTGCCCTCCTTTTTTGTTACTTTATCATTTTGATCAGATTTTGCAAGAGCATAGCCACTGTCATGGGTCCGACTCCGCCCGGAACTGGTGATCGCCAGGCAGCGACTTTATCACAAGCCAGATCAATATCACCAATTGTTTTACCTTTAACCTTGTTAATGCCAACATCAATTAAAATAGCGTCTTTTTTAATCATTGAAGGCTTAATAAATTTAGGCTTACCAATCGCTACTATTAATATATCAGCTTTTTGAGTTTGAGTTTTAAGATTTGAGGTTTGAGGTTTTAAATGAGAAATTTTAGATTGAGGCAGTAATTTTTTAAAAGGTTCTGCGAATTTTTTTGAATTGCTTAAAATAGTAATTTTTTGGTTTTTAAGATTAACGCCGGTTGATTTAATCAATTCAATAATACCTAAAACATTGGGTGAAGTGACTTTTGTTTGCGGATGAAACCCGTCAACATCTTTAGCCGGAGCTATTGATCTAATTATTTTATCAGTATTAAATTTTTTGGGCAGAGGAAGCTGGATTAAAATGCCACTGATATCCGGATCATTGTTTAAAAAATCAATAACTTCAATAATTTGTTTTTCTGAACAATCTTTTTCTATAAAATATGAATGGAAGTCAATGCCTGCTTTTTGGCAGGCTTTTTCTTTGAGCTTTAAATAAAGCTTTGAAGCTGGATTAGCGCCGATTAAAACAGCGGCCAAGCCAGAGCGTTTTTTAAGCTTGGGTATTTCTTTAGCTATCTTGGCTAAAATTTTATCGGCTATTTTTTTACCATCAATTAATTGGGCTGGCATAGGTTAAGGTAAATGTCACGGATAAAACGAATCCGTGAATGTTTTTAAAATTTATTTTTTTTGGTCAATAAGACCGCCAATGTATTTGGCTTGATAAATTAATTTATTATTTTGATATATTTTCTCTTCGCCTGAAAAATTATCAACTTTGCCCTCAAATTTATTTTTATATTTAAAATCATTGTTTTGAAATGATTCGGGGCCGCGATAAGGATTATCTTCTGGAATCAATAATAATGCTTGTTGTAAAAATTCATAAATGCTTTTGAAATCAGTAATATTTTTATCGACCCAACCATAATAAATCATAATATAAACCGGTTTATCTTTGTAAAATGCAACTTCTCGGCCGCCAAATGGTTCGCCGCCAAAATAATTATCATGATATTTCCAGTCGCCATCAGTAAAAATTAAGGAGGTGGATTGGTCAGGTTCTTTAATGCTTTTAGCCGCCTCGCCAGCAGCATAAGTAGCTTTTTTAGCTTTAACTAAGAATTTTTTAAGTTCATTTTTGTTAAGCATTTTTTAATATTTTAATTTATTGTAAATAGGGAATTTGCTAACCAATTCCGCAACTAATCCTTTAGCCTTTATTTTAAAGTCGGTGTTATTCGGATTTTTGAGCAAGTCGCAAATTGCTTGCCCAATTATTTTCATTTCTGATTCTTTCATGCCTTGGGTAGTCAAGGCAGGCGTGCCGATTCTTAAGCCGGACGGATTATTGGCCGGCTGTTCGTCAAAGGGAATAACATTGAAATTGGCATAAATATTGCAGCTGGCCAAAATATCAGCTGCTTCTTTGCCGCTGATTTTTAATGGCCGCAGATCTATTAAAATTAAATGCGTATCAGTGCCGCCAGTAATTAAAGTCAAACCATTATTAATAAAAGTTTGCGCCAAAGCCTGGGCATTTTTTATGGTTTGTTTTTGGTCTCTAATAAATTTATAAGTTATGGCTTGGGCAAAACAAACAGCTTTGGCAGCAATTATATGTTCCAAGGGGCCGCCCTGAATGCCTGGAAAAACAGCTTTGTCTATTTGCGGCGCCAATTCTTTTTTAGCCATAATAACAGCGCCCCTGGGACCGCGCAACGTTTTGTGGGTAGTTGTAGTTATTACATCAGCCTGGGAAATTGCATTAGGATGTTCACCGGCGATAATTAAGCCGGCAATATGGGAAATATCAGCCAAGTGATAAGCGCTGACTTCCTTGGCTACGTCATTAATAAATTTAAAATTGATTTTTCTGGGATAAGAAGAGAAGCCGCTGATAATTAATCGCGGTTTTTCATTCAGTGCGGTTTGGCGGAGAAGGTCATAATCAAGCAGATTTGTAATCGGATCAACATTGTAATGGGCAATTTTATAAAATTGGCTGACCAAACTAGCTTTGCTGCCATGAGACAAATGTCCGCCATGGGTTAAGTTTAAAGATAAAATTTTATCGCCTGGTTTTAGCAAGGCAAAATAAACCGCCAAATTCGCAGAAGTGCCAGAGTGGGGTTGAACATTGGCATATTCAGTTCTAAATAGTTTTTTAGCTCGGTTAATGGCCAGGGTTTCAACTTCGTCAACATGTTGGTTGCCTGAATAATATCTTTTGCCTGGATATCCCTCGGCGTATTTATTATTTAAAACACTGGCCATGGCTTCCAGCACGGCTAGTGAAGTAAAATTTTCAGATGGAATCATAACAAGGCCGTTTTGTTGGCGGCGCAGTTCGTTTTTAACAGCTTGATAGATTTGTTTATCTTGTTTGGATAGATGTTTCATTTTTTTGTTTAAATTTAAAAAAAGATTATGATTGGAACGGCGCTTTGGCGCGAAATTTCGCCGCTTAAAGTTTTTTAAAACTTCGCGCCAAAGCGCCAAGAGCAATGAGTTTTGTATGATTTGTAACTAAATTTGTAATTTCTTAGTATTATTTAAAGTTTACGGAAAAATAGTTGCTCTGTCAAAAGGCGGGTTAAATTAAAAAGGAGGACACAAAGGTCCTCCTGATAAAAATTGGCCAAGCAATAGGCATTTTCCCCGGAAGGAATTTTTAAGCGCCTATCTTGGGCATAAAATATTCTGGCTCTGGTCTATTATGCGACCAAACCATTACATTTAATTATATCATTATTTTTAAAATAGATAAAAAAGGCAAAAGAGAAGGGGCTATCTATTGATAGCCCCTTTAGGGAAACTAGCAAGCTTTCAAATCTTGGTTCTGCGCATCCTGTTAGGGAAATCCGCCTTGCTCGTTTGTTTGCGAATTTGAGCTTTACCGCCACGATTTCAGCCTGCTAGTAATTTTAGGCGGGAGCTTTTCAGCTCCCGGTTTGGGGGTTTTGTTTTTTTGTTTACATTCCGACGCGTAATCTATATAAGGAGGTATAATTATTATAGCAAATAAATTTTAAATGTAAAGAGCTTAATTTGTTTTATATATTTTTAACCATATAAGTATCTTCTAATTTATAGCCTAGTTTTTTATAATATTCCCTGACCCCAATGCCGGAAATGACGCTGATTTTATTGACTTTATGCTGGCGGGCTATTTTTTCAGCCTGTTGCATTAATCTTTTGCCCAGGCCAATATGCTGGACTGCTTTATCTTTTGATTTTAAAGGAATTAATTGCCCATAAGTGTGAAGTTCGCGGATTAAAGCCGCATTTTTTAATTCAGGCAAAACATTAATTAGTTCTTTTTCGGGATTTTGCGGAATCCTTAACCTTAAAAAGGCAAAGAGCGTTTTTTTATCCTTTGATTCATAACTTAAGAAATATTCAAGTCCGTCTGAAGCCCGATACTTTATAACTTTTAACTTTATACTTTTTAACTCTATTGGTTGATTTCTAGCTTCGCGGCAACGGATGCATTGGCAAGCTTGGCCTGTTTGCTCTATTTTTTCATGAATAAGTTGCCTTAAATTAGATATTTTATTGCCGCTAATAATTGATTCACTGGGAATATCTCGGATTAAACGGGTGATCCTGACATAAGCTGGAATTGTTTTTTTTATTTTAATTAATAAATCTAAAAGTTGCTTGTCAGAATAGGCTTGGTAGCTGCCTTTTTTAAGCCATTTGTAAATTTTGGCGCCTTTGGTAACCACGCAGGGATAAATTTTAATCATATCCGGCTGAAAATTCTGATCGCTAAACAATTTTTTGAAAATTTTTAGGTCTTTGGCTGGCGTTGAGCCTGGCAAATTAGGCATCATGTGGTAGGAAATTTTAAAACCAGCATCTTTTAGCAATTTTGTAACTTTAATTGTTTGTTCTACAAAATGCCCTCGTTTGGTTAATTTTAATATTTTATTATCAATTGTTTGTACGCCTAATTCCACGCGGGTGCAGCCTAGTTCGCGCATCCTTTTGATTTCTTTAATATCAATGTAATCTGGCCGGGTTTCCAAAGTTAGACCAATTACTCTGAATTTAGCTGTTTGATTCCATTTTTGGGCTTGAGCCAAGTTTTTGGCTGTTTTACCATTAAACCCGTCAAAACAACGTTTAATAAACCAGGTTTGGTATTGCCTGGGTAGATAAGACCAGGTGCCACCCATGACAATCAATTCGCATTTATCAGTTTTATGGCCGGTCATGGCTAAGGCGCGCAATCTCATTTGCACTTGTTTAAATGGGTCAAAATTATTTAAAATCGCCCGCATTACAGCTGGTTCATTGGATAAATATGATTTGGGCATGTCAGTTTCATCAGGGCAAAAAACACATTGGCCAGGACAGGGGTATGGTTTGGTTAAGACAGCAATTGGGGCCACGCCGGACAAAGTCCTAATTTCTCTTTTTTTAAGCAGTTTTTCAAGCTGGGAATCAGTCTTGATTATTCCTTGTTTGACTAATTTATGATAAGCTGTAAGTAATTGAATTTTTTGAACAGGGGAAATTTTATACTCACCGCAAAACTGGCGAATTTGGGTATTTAGTTCGCTATGAGTGATGGGGTGGGATTTGGATAGTTTTAATATTATTTGTTTAGGTATTTTCATGTTTATAATAAGTTGTCTGATGTTATATGAGGTTATATTTGGTTGTATGAGGTTGCAAAACATAATCAAAAGCAACATCATAAAACTTCATCAAACTTCACAAAACTTAATATAACCTCAAAAGATATGAGAAAAGAAATCGCTGACAAATTAATAGAAGCCAACAAACAAATTTACGATCAAATTGCCAAGGATTTTTCCACCAGCAGAGCCAAACCCTGGCCGGAATTTGAATATTTTAAAGGTTATTTGCAAAACGGTCAAGATATATTGGATTTGGGCTGCGGCAATGGCCGGCTTTTGGATTTTCTTAAAGATTATAAAATTAATTATTCAGGCATTGATAATAGTGAAAAATTAATAGAGGAAGCAAAAGTAAAATGGCCAGGCCAGAATTTTTTGGTCGCTGATATTTTGGATTTGTCTTTTTTGGCTGAAAAGTTTGATTTGGCTTTTTTAATCGCGACTTTGCATCATATCCCTTCGGATAGTTTGCGCGCCAAAGCCTTGAGGGAAATTTATTCTGTTTTAAAGCCGGGCGGCAAATTATTAATGATCAACTGGAATTTGTGGCAGCAAAAGTATCTTAAATATATCATTAAATACACGCTTTTAAAACTGGCAGAGCCGAATAAAATAGTTATTGAAGGCTTAAAAGCTAAAGATTTGGAATTGCAAGATGTATTTATCCCTTGGCAAAAAAAGCATTTGCGCTATGTCCATGCTTTTACTGAATTAAACATCGCCCGTTTAATGAAAAAAACAGGCTTTGAAATAATTAAAAATGTTTCTAATAAACGGAATATAATTACAGTTGCTAAGAAAATTTAAATAAATTAATTAAACAAAAAACAATTATTAACTTATAAAAACTATGAACGATTTATTTCTTTTTCTTTTATTGGTTTCATTTGTTGGCTTAATTGTCGGCTTGATAAAACCATCGTTGTTTTCTCAATTTTTGAAAGAAAAAGCAACTCGTAAAAATTCCACCATAATTTTCCTCTCCGCGACACTAGTTTTTTTTGTTTTGTTTGGAGTAACAAGTGAGTCAGCACCAGAAACAGAAAAAGCTGTTGAAAAAGTGCAAGAAACACCAGCCATAGAGCCAATACAAGAGTCTGCAACTCCCCCCATGGATACCAGAGAGGAATTTTTAAAAGAGTCTAGAGATCGTTTTGATGAGATAGCTAGTTCTTTTGGTTCAGAGCTTGATAATATAGAGTGTTATAATGAAAAATGCGACTCCGTCATTTATTTTAATTTTAATGAAATCCCAGAGGATTTAGAAATTGTTATTAGAGGCAATACTGCAACTTTCTCTCAATTTAAAATGGATAAACTGGGAGTAAGCAATGTTAGTATATTTGCAACTTATAATAATAAAACTATTTTTCAATGCGACGGAGCAAAAGGGGCTGTAAAAGATTGTAAATAAAATTTTAAAAATTTTAATTAAATTTATCCATGGACATTTCTAAACTCAAAAAAATTCATATCATTGGTATTGGCGGCATTGGAATTTCCGCTGTGGCTAAGTTGCTTTTAAGCATGGATAAGGTCGTGACTGGTTCTGATTTGGTTGATTCTGATCTTATCGGGGTTTTGAGGAATTTCGGCGCTAAGATTAAGATTGGTCCGCATAAAGCAGAAAATGTAGATAAAAATGCTGATTTGATTATTTATTCTGATGCAGTGCCAGAGGATAACCCTGAACGAGTACAAGGCAGAAAGTATAAAGTAGAAAGTTTAAGTTATTTTCAGTTTTTGGGTGAATATTCCAAAGACAAATACACTATTGCTATTTCCGGCTGCCATGGCAAAACAACTACTACGGCTTTGGTTGGTTTGATTTTGGAAAATGCCGGCTTGGATCCGACTGTGATTGTGGGTTCAAAAGTGCAAAATTGGGATGGCAATTTGAGAATCGGCGCTGGCAAGTATTTTGTTGTTGAAGCTGATGAATATAAGGCCCACATGCTTGAATTAAATCCCCAGGCTATTATCTTGAATAACATTGAGTTTGACCATGCTGATTATTATCGTGATTTAAACCATGTGGTGGAATCATTCCAGGAATTTGTTAATAAACTGCCTTCTGACGGCTATTTTATTTATAATGCTGATGACCAGATTTTGGGTGAAAGAATTGAAAAACCAGCTTGCCATATTTTAAGTTATGCCCTGGAAAACGAATCTGCTGATCTGATTGTAAAAAATATTAAAATTGAAAACAGCCGCCAAATTTTCAGGCCTATTTATAAAAGCCAGGAATTGCGCGATTTTAATCTGCAAGTGCCGGGCAGGTTTAATGTCGCTAATGCTCTGGCAGCGAGTTTGCTGGCTTTGGAATTAGGCGTTAAGCCTGATATTATTAAAGATACTTTGTCTCAATATAAAGGCGTTTGGCGCCGGTTTGAAATTATTGGCGCGATTAAAAATTTAACTCCGGCCAAAAACAACGTTTTGGTTGTTTCTGATTATGCTCATCATCCGACTGAAGTGGCTAAAACAATCTTAGCCGCCAAAGAATTTTATCCTAATAAGCGGCTTTTGGTTGTTTTTCAGCCTCACCAAATTCAAAGAACCAAGGCTTTGTTTGACGAATTTGTTAAAACATTTGCCCAAAGCCCGGCTGAAGTGGTAATTTTAAGCGAGATCTATGATGTGGCGGGCCGGGAAGAAAAAGATGTGACTAAAAAAATCAGCTCCAATGATTTGCTAGATAAAATAATCCTGACTGAAAGCAAAAAATTGGTTCAGGGCATTATTTCTTCCAAATATTATTATGCTGATAGTTTGGCAGAAACCAAGGCCAAAATTTTGACTGAAGTGCAAAGTAATGATGTGGTTTTGATACTGGGTGCTGGTGACATAGACAAAGTAGCGAGGGAACTAGTTTAATAACCAATAATCAATAACCAAATTCCAAACAAATTCTAATAAATAATTAATTTAAAAATCAATCATGAAAAATTCAAAAGGAAGAGATTTTAAAAGAAGAGATGACAGAGGCGGCCGTGGCTTTAGCCAGAGAGGACAGATGTTTGAAGCAGTTTGCGCTGAATGCGGTAAAAAATGTGAAGTGCCTTTTAAGCCAACTGGCGACAAGCCCGTTTACTGCGCTGCTTGTTTTGAAGAAAGGCAGGGTAGTCAGCCAAGAAGAGCTGGTGGCCGAGATTTTGGGCGGCCAAGACACAGAGACAGAGAACGAAAAATGTATTCGGCTGTTTGTGATAAATGCGGCAAAAAATGCCAGGTGCCTTTTCAGCCCACGGCCGGCAAACCGATTTACTGCGATCAGTGTTTTGGCAAGTCAAAACCTCAACAACAAAAAGGCGGCGATCAATTACAGCAGATTAATGCCAAGCTGGATAAAATTATCAATGCTTTAATTGCAGCTAAAATAATTAAACCACTTACTGATTCTAAATCGGTTAAAGTCCAAGAGAAAAAAAATACGGCTAAGGCAGAGCCTAAAAAAGCTATAGCAAAAAAATCAACTACCACTTCCAAAACAGCTCCAAAAGCAGTGAAAAAGCCTGCGGTTAAAAAGAAAGCTGCCACTAAAAAGAAGAAAAAATAATGCGAATCTACGAATAATGCGAATATGGCGAAGTCCCTTTGTGCTTAACTGTCATCCTCGAGCAAAGCGAAGGATTTATGACGTCATAGATTCTTCACTTCGTTCAGAATGACAAA
>DSBA01000084.1 GCA_011046145.1 Candidatus Uhrbacteria bacterium
ACGCCGAATTCTCATGGTAACAGCTTAGCACACTTCGTGTGCTAAGCCCATTCATCCCCGTTCTCGGTCGCGGCTCGCTTCTCGCCGCTCCCTCCAATGGGGTTTCCTGTAAGGTATTAAAAATTAAAGAGCGGACATTGTCCGCTCTTTTAAGTTTGAATTTTGAACTAAAGTTTGATTATCCCTCCTTCCCTGAATTTAGAATGAATCAGTACTTCACTGGTCTCGGACTTGATGGTCTGGCCAATAACTTGAGCTCTGATGCCGTCTCGATCTGCCTCCCTAATAATTTTCTGGGCGCTGTTATGATCAGCGCAAACTAGTACCATGCCACAACCGCCGTGTAAGGTAGTATAAGCCTGTTTGTCTGACAGCTCCAAATCAGTTCCCCAAGAAAGTTCTTGGGCCTGCAAAAGAACATCTGCTGGCGCAGGCATTTTGTCAAGCAAAGCACCAACACCTAACGGCAAAATTTCTTTGAATTTTACCATGCCGCCACCCGTGATGTGAGCAATGCCTGTTATTTTGGCCAAAGGAAAAGCTTTAACGCTTCCATCAAGATTCCAGCCAATTAAACGGCAGACTGTCTTGGCATAACTGATTGACGGCACAGTCAATTTGCGGATAAAAACAAGGGCTGGCTTGTCAGTTTTTATTTTATTGATTTCCGGACCAAACTTTTGCAAAATCAGGTTGGTAAAAAACGTTCCGCCATTACAGCGGTACCCCTGCTCCACAAAACCGACCACTGGCATGTCTGGCCTAATTTTTGAACCGTCCAGCAAAAGATGCTGGCAAGCCAGTCCAAGGCAAGAAGCGCCCCAGGTCAGGATCAATTGGTCATCAGAGCCAGTATCGCAAAAAGCTGTGATACTGTGCTTCATGATCGCGACTTCGCCAGTAATGTTGACCAAATTAGCCTGTTTCAAGGCCTGGCCATAGCCCTGCATCATAGCTTCAAACAATGGCAAATTCTGCTTGGTGATTTTTTTGACCTGGATCTCATTGTCAATAACGCAAGGCAACCGGCCAGAACGGGCAAAATCATCAGCAGTCATGGCAATGATCTCCCAGCCCAAGCCGCGAAACACTTCAGGAGTGCCGACCAGAGTGAAAAACTGGGGTTTGCCGCCAGCGCCGTCATTTTCCACTTCTTCAGCCATGGTCCAGTCAACAACCCTGCCTTTTTTAATTTCAATTTGCCGCATCATTTCTAAGACGTGAGATTGCCAGAGAAAACCAACCGGCCCCCTAAAATTGGCGGGCTGATGGGCAATTACCCTGACTGCTTTGCAGTTTTTATGGCTTTGGAAACAAATATCCTTGGCCAGTTGCGATGCCTGATCGCCAGGATCAATCACTTCCTCTTTGTACTTGTCTGTCATTTCATCCTCCTTTTTTGTTTTTCAAAGTTAAAAAATTAAAAATCGCTCCCCTTGGACGACTTTGTTATTTTTTCTAATTTAACAATATTAAATATTTATCTGCCTGTCAAATAAAAAAGAAAAGCCCCCTGATCGCAAGATCAGGGGGCTTGGTTAAACCTCCTTGTAATTTATTTTTGTTCGGCACACCACTTGTAGGCGTTCTGGAAAAGTTTGAGCCAGGGCGAAGCCGGCAACATCTGCCAGTCTTCGGGCAAGTAAGGCCATTGCCAGAGCAAAGTCATTCTTTCCGGATGCTCCATGAAAGCCAAATGGCGGCCAGTGGGATCGCACAAGGCAGTGATGCCAAAAAGCGATCCGTTGGGGTTAAATGGATAGGTCTCGGTTTCCTGTCCATGGTCGTCAACAAAACGAATCGGCGCCAGATTTTGATCAATGATCTGACCAAAAATCTGATCATCAGGCGCGTGAAAGCGGCCTTCGCCATGAGCCACGATGGCTGGCAGAATTGAACCAGTCATGCCTTGGAGCATGATGGCCGGCGAATCAAAAATTTTGACTGCCGGCATTCTGGATTCAAACCGGCCGGAAAAGTTGCGGACAAAGCGCGGCTGTTTGGCTAGTTCAATGCCTGACCAAGGCACCCAGCCCATCAAAGCCATGACCTGGCAACCATTACAGACTCCCAGGCTAAAGGTGTCAGGCCGTTGATAGAAGTTTTTAAATTCCACCAAAGCCTTGGCATTGAAACGAACCGAACCTGCCCAACCTTTGCCAGCATCAAACACGTCAGCAAAAGAAAATCCGCCGACAAAAGCGATTCCCCGAAACATTTCCATGGAAATCCTGGCGCTGATAATATCGCTCATGGTCACGTCCCAGGGTTCAAACCCGGCCAGATAGAACGACACTGCCATTTCCTTGTCCCCGTTAGAGCCTTCTTCCCGCAAAATAGCCACTTTGGGCTTGTTTTTAGCCTTGAGTATTTTTTGCCAAACAGGTTGGGGAATAAAGCTCAATTCATAAAACGCGCCTGGCCGCTCATAGCAGGTCTCTTTTCCTTGCTCAATACAAACTAGATTGGCCTGCAATTTTTCCAGCTGATAACTGGTTTCCTGCCAAACGCCGCGCAAAGTCGGCATGACTGCCCAGAAAAATTGTTTGGTGTTGTTATTAAGAGAGATTTCCAGGTCAGCGCTGGTTTTGCCAATGACGTGACAGCAACCGCTCAAACCATGTCGCCGCAAAATGCCACGAATAGCGCGCTCATCTTTAGGCAGGTACTCAATAACCAAGCCCAATTCTTCATTAAAAAGGTACTTGAGCCAGTCACAACCTGCCTTCTGCCGGAAATCCAGATCCAAGCCGCAGTTGCCGCTAAAAGCCATTTCCAGCAAAGTGGTGATTAAACCGCCATCTGAACGGTCATGGCCAGCCAGAATTAAGCTGCGGTTGATCAGTTTTTGCATGGCTGCAAAAGCCTGGCGCAACAGATCAGCATCTTCAACGTCAGGGCACTGGTTGCCGGCTTGCTTAAAAACCTTAGCCAGGGTACTAGCGCCCAAACGCTGGTTGCCTTTAGCCAGGTCAATAAACATAAGTTTGGACTCGCCTGGCCTTTTCAGATCAGGTGTGATTTTTTTCCTGATGTCTGGCATGGGCGCGTAAGCAGACATCACCAAAGTACCAGGCGCTTTGACCATTTCCGTAGTTTTGTCAGCTAAAGGCACTTTGGCAGCCATGCTCAAGGAATCTTTACCGCCGTCAATGACTGGTCCGGCCAGCTTTATGAGAAACTCGCTCAAGGCTTTAGCCGCGTCATAAAGCCGGGCGCCTTCGTCATCAACTTTGGCTGCCCACATCCAGTTGGCTGAATAACGAATCTCTTCCCAAGAGGAAATCAATGCCCAGCAAAGATTGGTCAGAGATTCAGCCGTTGCCATACGAGCCATGGCTTTGGGATTTAGCAGTTCTAAAATCGGTTTTTCGCCAATGGCTGTCGCTGCCCCAGTCAAGCCGAAGTGGGTTTGGGCCACCACAGCCATGTCTGACAAAGCCAGTTGCAAAGGTCCAACCCGCTGAGCCTGGGCAATCAAGCCGCTAACTGAATTGTCAACTTTATGAACTGCCCAGCCTTTATCAGCCACGCTCAAGTCGCGCAAGACCCGATCCAAAGCCAAACCCAAGGTTAAACCTTTAGGCAGCTTCAATGGCTGCAATTGCTGTTTTTGCCGGGTGAACGAAAACTTTTTTTGCGGTACTTCACCAAAAAGGTATTTCAGGGCCAGGTCAACAGGCATACTGCCATCCGCATCTTCCAAGCGAATACTCTCATCGCCAGTAATCTTGCCGACCACGGCATAAGGGCATTTTTCCCGCTCGCAGATGGAGATAAACAAAGGCAGATTTTCAGGTTTGACTGTAATAAAATACCTTTCCTGGGATTCGTTGCCCCAAATTTCTCGGGGCGACAAAGTCGGATCGCCCAAAGGCAAGGCTGAAATTTTAATCAGCCCACCAGCAGGATCAACGCCTTCTGGAATGGCATTGCAGTTGCCGCCGGCTCCAAGATCATGGATGGTTTCAATGATGTTATTCTCGCCCATGGCAATGCAGGCATTAATGACGCGTAAATCTTTTTGCTGCATTTCCGCGTCGCCGCGCTGCACTGCGTCAAAATCCAGACCAGCCGTATTATCGCCTTGCAGCATGCTGGAAGCAGCGCCGCCACCCATGCCAATGCGGTAATTAGGACCGCCCAGGATAATGACTTTCTCGCCAGCCTCGGGCTCGTTTTTCTTAACATGCTCTTGCCTCATGACGCCAATACCGCCAGTAAACATAATGGGTTTAAACCATGCCCTACGCTGATCAGCAACTCGCTGGTCATAGGAACGAGCAAAACCAATAATCACTGGCTCGCCTATCTTGTTGCCATAATCAAACCCGCCATTGCTTTCCTGCAAAAGAATTTGCAGAGGCGTAGCCAGATTAGGCACCAAGCCCAGGCTTTTGTCTTCCCAGGGCAAATCATAGCCAGAAATCCACAAACCGCCGACACAAAAGCCAACTGTGCCAGCAATCATTAAACCGCCACGGCCAACTGCCTGAATGTCGCGAATGCGGCCGCCAGTGCCGGTTTCAGCGCCAGGAAACGGCGCCACTCCAGACGGGAAATTGTGGGTTTCAGCAGTGAAGATGATGTGGTAAAAAAGCTTTTGTCTGCTAAATGCCGATGGATTGTCTGGACTTTGCGGCAAAATCGTAAAACAGTCATAGCCTGCAACTGCCGAAGAGTTATCATGGAAAGCAATCACGCTCTTGCCCGGCATTTTTTTCCAAGGCGCCATCACCAGTTCCAGTAGGGTCCGCGACATTTTACGGCCGTCAATAATGATCTGGCCTTTGAAAAAATGATGCCGCGAATGCTCAGAATTGGCCTGGGCCAGCTGGAAAAGTTCCACGTCAGTGGGATTGCGCTTTAACTTGCTTCCAAAAAGATCCAGATAATAAGCAAAATCCTGTTCGTCCATGCCCAGGCCGTATTTTTTGTTGGCCTCTTTGAGCGCCTCAATTCCCTGTTTTATCAGAGGAATGGTGCGCACAGGTTCGGGCCGCAGGTCTGTGGCAAACGTTTTCAGTGGCTCGGAATAAGGGCGCTCGGTCATGCGGTCATAAAGCGCTGCCACGAACTGTGGCGTAATTTCCTGCCCGTCAGGCAAAAAATAGCGCCGCGACATTTCAATACGCGTAACCTTGGTGATGCCGCAGGCGCGACAAATGGCGCAAGCATTGGTTGACCAGGCAGTAGTAAAATTGTTATTGGGTCCGACTTCTACCACATTATCCTGGCCCAGAAAACTTCTAGGACTAAACTTCTCCTGTTCAAATGTTTCCGCCAAGAGCCACTTTAAAGTGGCCAATTCGTCCGGGGTTAGTGGCGAGCTTGTTTCCACATTGAAACAAGCTTCGGTTTGCAGGCCCAGAAGATCAAACTGATCTTCCAAAGCCTGGGCTTGGTCGGCTCGGATCACTCCTTGCCTGTAAAAACGTTGCAGTTTCGCCATTTACTTTTCTCCTTTAGTTTTTCTGTTGATCCAAAATCTTTTTGGCTGCCAAGCGCACAGCGCAAGGCAACATCATCCATTCAAAAGGCAGTACGATCTGTTGCAACTTTTTAGCCATATCTTCATCACTGCATTGGTATGTCCCAGCTACCCAGAATTGAACTAGGTCTGATGGAATCTCCACCTGCGCACGTAAAAGTTCTTTGCCCTGGTCATACTCTGCAACAGCTTCATGAACAGTCGGCGTGGTAAAAAAGCGACCAGTTGCCTTGGCCATGCCGCGTTCAACCAGATCTTTAATTTCATTCAGGACATGAAGATGGACAGTAAGTCCATACATACCTTGTCCGCCATGCTTACGCGGATCCGCGGGATGAATGTTGTACATAGGGATTTTATAAGGAATGCCCCTGGTGACAAGACATTCCGGCACTCTGACGATGCAACCGACTAAAAAAATCAGGTCAGTACCGCCAAGGGAATACAAAGCCGCTGACAGTTCTTTAACAGGCAAAGCCTTGCGCTGCGGCAGCACAACCTTAGAACGAATGTCTAGAGCAGCCGCCTTTCCAAGGCACCCAGCGCCTTCTTTGGTGCTAATCAAGACGGCTTCCTTAATTTCCGGAAGCCAGCCATTTTTCCAGGCTTTGGCAATGGATTCAAAATCCGTGCCGCTGCCTGACGCAATACATGCCAATCTCAACTTTCTTTCTGCCATGTTTCCTTCTCCTTTTTTCTCGTTCCTTAATCCTTATTTCTTAATCCTTAATTCTTGCTAATTTTCAAAGTCCTATATATCTAAAAATTAAAAAATTGTCCCCCTCAAAGACAATTTCTTTATTTGCCTTAAATTTAACATTTTCAACATAATTGTCAAACATTTTCATAATGGAAGTAACATTCCTTCTTTTAGCTCGTCATAATATATAGAGAGCCATGAATTGCCTAAATTAATAATAAGCTGTAAAATAAACAATATATAATTAATTATTAACTTAAAATCTATGCTCAAAAAACTACTTTTAGGCAGTGTCATGGTTATTTTTGTACTAGGTTTGCTGCCGCTTTCAGCCTCGGCTTGTTCCAGTGAATTAAAAGCCGGGTCTTTAATTAAAGCTGGCTATAATTCAGTCTATTACTTTGGGGCTGATAACAAAAGATATGTTTTCCCTAATGAAAAAACTTACAAAACCTGGTTTGTCAGTTTTAATACCATAATCACAATCAGCAATGAGCTTTTGGGTGAAATTCCCATCGGCGGCAATGTTACATATAAGCCAGGGAAAAAATTAGTCAAAATAACTACTGATCCCAAAGTTTATTATGTTGACAAAGCAGGAACCTTAAGGCATGTATCCAGCGAAGCATTGGCCAAAGAATTATGGGGAACGACCTGGTATAAATTAGTTGATGATATTCCGGATCCGTTTTTTGTAAACTATAAAATCGGCCAACCCTTAGAAGAGCCAGAACTGCCAACAGTTGAAGCAGCCTATTCTATTAACCAGGACAAAACTTTATCCGACCAACCAGATCCGACCGGCGATCAGTTAAGCGCCATTAATTTGAGCGGCAAGTATGATTCCAGTTTGGGCAAAGTTTTATTAAACTGGAGTGTCACCGGCATGTCAGCGCCTAAAGGCTATAAAGTTGTCCGTTCAGCTTCTCCCAGCCCTGTTTATCCGGGCAATGAATACCATTACTTATCCGATCCCAAAGCTCGTTCTGATAAATGGGCTGGCTTATCCAGCGGCAACCATTATTTCCGGGTCTGCGAATACCTTGAAGGCAAATGCGGCATTTATTCCAATGAAATAATCGTCAATGTGCCAAGAACAACAGCTGACAACTCCAATGGCTCAATTGAATTAATCGGCTCATGGAACTCTGACAAAAATAAAGTCATTCTGCAATGGAAACCAATAGACCTTTATTCTGCCAAAGGATTTAAGGTTGTAAAATCAACTGCTGCCAATCCTGTTTACCCTGGCAATGACTATCATTATCTTTCAGACTCAGCTGCCCGTTCTGATGCCTGGACGGGCTTAGCGCCAGGTACTTATCATTTCCGGGTCTGCGAATATTTAGGCGGCAGCTGTGGCAAATACTCAAATGATGTCACTGTGACTGTCCCCGGCGCAGTCACTGATACTTCCAACGGTTCAATCAATTTAATAGGCTATTATGATGAAACTTATAATAGAATTATACTAACCTGGCAATCAAATTATAGCATTTACAATGGCATTAAAATCGTAAAATCAACCGAACCAAATCCTGTTTATCCTGGCAATGATTACCATTATCTATCAGGGGAATACTTACTTACTGAATATTCTCAAGATCCTCCTGGCGGAACTGACATTTGGAAAAATTTAGATCCCGGGACTTACCATTTTAGAGCCTGTGAATACCTTGGCGGTTCTTGCGGCATTTATTCTAATGATATAACAGTCACGGTTCAATAAAACCCGCCGCTTGCGAGCGATCGGTTAAAAAAATTAGCATTGTTTAAAAGTAGGGAACGAGTTGAAACTGTTCCTTACTTTATTTTAATGAATATTTTTCACCATGCTGATTTTTTAATTTAATACAACCAAAGCGAAAACGGCCTTATTAATTTACAGGGGACTTTAGTCCCCGTATGACATACAGAGGCTAAAGCCTCCTATAATAATTAGAGTGGCCGTTTTCGCCTCGCCAATATCACTCCAAAATCCAATTCCCTATAGGAAATTGGGTTCCTATCGCCTACGCCGCCCCCAACGCCCAAATAAAAAATCCCGTCCGGTTAAGGGGGGGATTTGAAATATGAGCTTATTTTGTTTTTAGCAAAGCAAGCAATAAATCCTTTTGATCAAAATCTTGCGCAAACATCTGAGCGAGAATGGATTCTGCTTTGTCAGTATTTTTTTCATTCAAAACACTGTCAATCTTTGACTGCAGTTGTGGCTTATCTTTGGCGACTTGAGCCAATCGCTGTTGAGCCTCTTGTTTTAAATCAGGGGAAAAATGGCTATAATAAGCATATCCTTAACATCGTTTTTTAAAATCCGTTTGTCTTTAAGAATCAGTTTTGCTGCCGCTTGCCTGCAATTATAATTCATCAAGCGATTTTTTATAAATTTCAGCCATTCCTGCTTTTTAACTTTTCTTTTCCCCAGTTCTTTTTGGGCTAAATGCTGAAAATCAGCGGATTTGTCAGCCAAAGATTCAAACAGCTGGCTATTGCTGCGATATTTAGCTAGAATTTCCCAAGCTTCATCAGCAAATTCTGAAAAAATATGCCAAATTAATTCAACATAGAAAAGATCGGGATTACCAATTGCACTTTTCTCATCCTCGTAATAATTTCTAATTATTTGCCAATATTTCTGCCTGTCTTTTGAATACATCATTAATCCCAATAAGTTAGAAACGGAAAGTTCTCTGAATGCTAAAATTTCTTCCGCTTTCTGCTCTAATTCCTCATAAGGCAAAAGATAGCATAAATTATTATTAGACAGTTGATAATATCCATAAGGATATCCTTTTTCCTGAAATTTTTCCCGTATAGAAGAGAAGAGAAAAGGAGATTTATGGACAAAAGTTCCAAATCTATAATTGCTAGGAATTCCTCCATCCAATACTTCTAAAGCTATGGTTTCAATGAATTTTAGGTGCTCAGCTTTATTCTTGTCTTCAACGCGCTCTTTGATATCACACAAAAATTCAATCACTTCATAGCTGCCAAGTGCTCTGAAATGTTTTTTAATCATTTTTATAATTAAGTTGTAATTGCCAGTGCTAATCCAAACATGTTTAATTCTCTCTATTCCTTCGCTTCCCAAATAGACACCCCTGGAAGTTGTAGCTTCAAAATATTTTTCCCCAGCTTTTTCCCTGATGCCCATAGCAATTTTTTTATTTTCCATAACACATCGGATACAAGAAGAATTTAATTCCTGCGGATTTATCCGACCAATAAATGGCCAGATTTCTGCTGCTAATAGCGGATGTTTTTCCAGCAAACTAAACAAATCATACTGATTCAGCTGGCCAAGATCAGTCTTTTTCAGCTCCTGCCAAATTACAGCTGCTTCTTTTTTCATCTTTTTCTCCCTTCGCCCTACGAAGTCCGCCTCTGGCGGATGAAAGAGGGCTTTTCCTTTTTCAAAGACCTAATTTCAATCTTGCTTGCCGTAAGCAAGATTCAATTTAGGCGGGGGGCGCGGGCTCCCCGTTTTTTTATCGCGTTCGGTTAAAGGCGAGAATATTCTTAATTAAAACAACTAAAATGGTAAACACCCAATGAGACATGGCAAGCCTCTCTTTATTTTCTCTTTGCGAATAACTTTCCTTAAACTCATTGCAGAGAACCATTTTATTTCAAATTTGATCAATTCGTCTTTCAAAACTGCGGTCTCGTTTAGATCTTTTATTGATTGCAGTTTTTCCTCAATTTCTAATCGCTTATCCTTAGCTTCAATAGCTTGTGTAAGGGCGCAGTCTGCCACGCAATCTAGTTCAGCAATTGTCCACTCAGAAACTTTTTTGTTAAGATTCGGAAAATTATCTCCGATCTCAAATTTGTCCATATTCCTACCTCCTTGTTTTTTTGTGAAAGTTCAAACCCACCCTTGACAGACGACCAAGGTTCGGCCTCCAATTTGGAGGCCGAACCTTTAAATTACCTATTTTTCAAGCTTTAAGCTTTTTACTTAAAGACTGAATTTAGGCGGGGAGCGCGGAGCTCCCCGGAGTTTATCTTTTTTCAATACTTTCTATCACCATTTGTTTGTGCCTTTCACAACTCCATTTTCTGCGTCCGAATTTACCATTTTCAAAATAAAATGTCGTAGTAATCCTATATACTGGGTCCCTACCACAAAAATCACACCTTAACTTACCCTTTATAATTGCTCGGTGTGTTTTTTCTCTAAAAACTAAAGGCTTCAATTCAGAAACGGAAACAACTTTTACGCGGGTGCGGGCGACTGGTTCATAAAGCGTCATAAAATCTCTTCCTGAAACCCATCCTGGCATTCTTAAAACCTCCTTTCAATCTTTCTGCAAAATAATTTCCAGAATCTGATGCTTGTGCCACTTTGGCTTGGCATCAATCCTTTCCAAATATTCCCAGGAAATAATTTTTGCCCTGGGAATTGACTTGACGGTCTTTTGCAGGTCATATCCCTGATAATCAACATTTCCCTTTTTGTCAGTAATAGACAGATTAATGTGCAAGTACAGATAACCGCCAACTCTCAAGGTGCGAAAAATTTCAGCCAAAGCCTGGCGCTCATCTAAATAATGAATTACATTAATCATGAACATAGCGTTAACGCTTTCATTTTTCCACGGAAGGTTCTGAATGTTTTGAACTGCAAACGCGCTATCAGGATGCAACTTTTTGGCTTGAGCAATTTCCTGTTTGCTTTTATCAATCCCCACACTCTCAAAACCAGCTTTTTTGAAAATCGCTACATCGCGACCATTGCCGCAGCCCAAATCCACTACTACACCCCTGAAATCTTGCCGGCGCAAAAAATCAGCGAAACGTTGGGCATATTCAGTTGAATGACCATGCCAATGCTTTTGAGCTTTGTATTTTTCAAAGAGCTTTTGGTTTTTCATAATTTCCTCCCTCTGCCCGAGCTGTCTGGGCGTTTTTCATAAACTATTTTCAGGATTTTCCATTATATCACAGCGATAATTCTATGTCAAGTATTTCCGACATTATACTAAAAATTCGCAAAATTTATGTTAAAATATTGACAATATTCAAAACATTTGCTATAATTTAAATGTAGTCAGTTTAGACCGACATATTTGATAATTTTCAATAATCAATAACCAATAATCAAACCTTAAGGTATGGAAATTAAGCAAAAATTAGAGGAAATCGGTTTGACCGGAAAAAAGGCCGATGTATATCTGGCCATTTTACAATTGGGAAAAGCAACTGTGGTACAAATAGCCAAAAAGGCGCAGATTAAACGCCCGACAACTTACGATATTCTGGAAGATTTAATAGCCAAAAATCTGATCAGCCAATCATTTAGCGGCAAAAAGCGCTATTTCGTGGCTGAACCGCCAAAGGCTTTAAAATCATTAGTCAAACAACAAGAGCAAAAAATTGACCAACTTATGCCGGAACTGACTTCCCTGTTTAACATCAATCCCCATAAACCCAAAATCCGTTATTTTGAAGGCCGAGAAGGTATTGTCCAAATCTATGAAGAAATTTTAAAAATGGAAACCAAAGAACAATTTTATATCGGCTCTATTCAGGAAATGGTTGATGTTTTAGGCCGAGATTATATGGAATCTTGGGTTAAGCGCAGAATTAAGGCTAAAATTATTTCCCATGCCATTAGAATTAAAAGCAAGGAAATGCCAATTGGCGAATGGAGCGCTGGCAAGGAATATTTAAGGGAATTAAAATTTTTCCCAGCTAATATCAAAGAAGATATTACTAATTTGATTATTTTTGACAATAAAGTCGCTATTGTTTCCGGCTTAGCCGAGGGCTATGGCGTCATTATTGAAAGTAAAGAGTTAGCCACAACCTTAAAATACATCTGGCGCGTGGTCTGGGGTGTGAGTAAATCCAAATAATCTTTGACAAAACAATATTTTTATATTAAAATCAATTTTATAAATAGCTTAATCCTTAATTCTTAATCCTTAATTTTTATCAAAATATGTCAAAAATACTTTTAAAAAATTTCCTCGTTTTTTTAATTATTTTTCTGGTTATCGCCGCCATTTTTTCCACTTATAACGCCAGCACGGAAAAACCAGAAGAAATCGGCTTGGAAAAACTGATCAGCCAAATAGAGGATGAGCAAGTTACCCAAATAATAGTCAAAGAAGGCAGATTGGAAATAGAATTAATTGACGGCACAAAACAAATTTCCAAAAAAGAAGCCAGCGAATCACTGACTACTTTGTTAAAAAATTATAATGTTGATCCGGAAAAAACTAAAAAAGTCAAAATCGAAGTTAAGGAGAGCGAAGGCTTTGGCTTTTGGGCTTTAACCTTATTGCCCTTTTTAATCCCTTTTATTTTAATAGTGGTTTTTATCTGGCTAATGATGCGCCAAGTCCAGGGCGCCAATACCAAAGCGCTTTCATTTGGCCAAAGCCGGGCCAGGGAAATGCACCAAAAAGGCAAAGCTAAAATTACTTTTAAAGATGTGGCCGGCTGCAAAGAAGCCAAAGAAGAGCTGACCGAAGTTGTTGAATTTCTTAAAAACCCCAAAAAATTCACTTCCTTAGGCGCAAAAATACCTAAAGGCGTCTTATTAATGGGCGCGCCTGGCACTGGCAAAACTTTGCTGGCCAAAGCAGTGGCTGGCCAGGCCAATGTGCCTTTTTTTTCCATTTCTGGCTCTGAATTTGTGGAAATGTTTGTGGGCGTAGGCGCTTCTCGCGTAAGAGATTTGTTTAAAAAAGCAAAAAAATCATCACCTTGTATAATTTTCATTGATGAAATTGACGCTGTGGGCAGGCAAAGAGGCGCTGGACTAGGCGGTTCTCATGATGAAAGAGAACAGACTTTAAACCAGATCCTAGTGGAAATGGATGGCATGGAAACCAAAATCAATGTTATTGTCATGGCTGCCACCAACCGGCCTGATATTCTTGACCCGGCATTATTAAGGCCAGGCCGGTTTGACCGCCGAATTGTTTTGGATATTCCTGACATTAATGACCGGGAAGCGATTATAAAAGTCCATGCCCAAAACAAACCTTTAGCCAAAGACGTTAATTTAAGAAAAGTAGCGGAAAGAACTCCGGGATTTTCCGGAGCTGATTTGGCAAACCTCTTAAATGAAGCTGCTATCTTGGCAGCCAGGAGAAATAAAAAAGAGATTGAACAAATTGATATTTTGGAAAGCATTGAAAAAGTCCTTCTGGGCCCGGAAAGAAAAAGCCATATTTTAAGCGAAAAAGAGAAAAAAATTACGGCCTATCACGAAGCCGGACATGCTTTAATTGCCCATGAACTGCCCAATGTTGATCCAGTGCAAAAAGTTTCCATTATTTCCCGCGGCCAGGCAGCCGGCTATACTTTAAAACTGCCTGTAGAAGACAGGCATTTGCATCCCAAATCAGAATTTATTGATGAATTGGCTGTTTTGCTGGGCGGCTACATGGCGGAAAAAATAACTTTTGGCGAAGTGACAACCGGAGCGTCTAATGATTTGAGAACAGCCACCCAATTAGCCAAAAAAATAATTACTGAATACGGCATGAATGAAGCATTGGGTCCGCGCACTTTTGGCGAAAGAGAGGAACTGATCTTTTTGGGCAAAGAAATCCGCGAACAAAGAGATTACAGCGAAAAAACAGCTGAACTTATTGACCAGCAAATAAGCTATCTGATCAGCCAGGCGCAAAATACGGCCCAAGAAATTTTAACTAAAAAGAAAAAGTACTTGGAAAAAATAGTCAAAGAACTGCTTAAAAAAGAAACTCTAGAAAGGGAAGATTTTGAAGCATTGTTTCAACCTAAAAAAATAGAAAGCTAATTTTTTACTGTTTTTAAAAAAAATACTTGCTGCGCGGCGCGATCCTATGGATCGCGC
>DSBA01000075.1 GCA_011046145.1 Candidatus Uhrbacteria bacterium
TATAAAGCCTTATCAATTAACTACTGACATTGTATCAAAATACAGGCTTCATTTAGCTTATTCAAAAGCTAACGCAAAAACTCAGGACAACCTCAAAAAAAATACACAAAATTATTATTTAATAGCTTTAAGAAGCTTTTTAAGCTTTTTAATTGAAAAAGATATTGAAACTCTGCCACCGGACAAAATAAAACTTGCCAAAGCAAGCGAAAAAGATAGGGTCGTAAAATTTTTAACCTTAGCGCAATTAGAACGCCTGCTTTTAAGTCCGAACACTCAAAACTTAAGCGGCTTACGAGATCGGGCCATAATGGAAACGCTCTACAGCACGGGCTTGCGCATCGCTGAATTGGTTGCTTTAAATCGCGAACAATTTAATATAAGCTTAATTAAAAATTTGGATTCTTATGAACTAACAATCATTGGTAAAGGAAACCATCCTAGAACGGTTTATTTTTCCAAAAGATGCTTGGACTGGATAATTAAATATTTGGAAAAGAGAAAAGACATTGAGCCGCCTTTATTTATTAACCATCGTAAAATTAAAGATAGAAAATCAGATAAAAGATTAACTCCCCGCTCAATTCAAAATATCCTTAAAAAATACAGCAAAATTGCTGGTTTGCCCATAATGGCAACCCCTCACACTCTAAGACATACATATGCAACTGACCTTTTAAATCAAGGGGTTGATTTAAGAACAGTGCAGGAATTTTTAGGCCATAAAAATATTGCGACCACCCAAATTTATACGCACGTCACAAATAAGAGACTTAAAGATATCCACAAAAAATTCCATAGCGGCTCCAATTTAAAAAATAAATGATTATGGCTTTAAATTTACTTAATATTTTTTATTCGAATTCTCGCCTGGGCATAGATTATCAAGCAATTGATGAGCTAAATTTTTTAATTAAAGAAAAAATAATAAATTTTTCTGAAAATAAACTCGCCGAATTAATGGAATTTTATAAAATAATTGACAAGCTTAAAAATGAAGAAATTAAAGAATTTGATTACCAAGGCGGCCAAATTAGGCATATGTCCCTAAAAATTTTAGGCGAAAAATTACTGCGTAATTTAAACAAAAAATCTAAAATAGAAAATATTTTTCATAATCGTTATCCTGACCTTATTTCCAGCGATAAGCAAATAATCATTGAATGCGGGGACACGGATCCCAATAAAATAATTGAATACTTTAATTTGAGCGTTGTAAAAATTTTCATTCTACCCTATCCCGATAATGAATCTGATTTTTTATACTTTTACGAGTTTACTTGTAATAAAAAAAATTAAAAGAATATGAAAATTTTAAAAATAATCACTATAAAGAAAAAATTAAGCAAATTATAAAAAAGAGGTTCTTTACCTCTTTTTTATATTAATCTAACTTTGAAAATACACCCCCAATTCCCTATCCTTCTTAAATTTGGCAATATTTTTATTAACTTGTTTATAAAATGCCGGATAATGGCTCCTGGTAATAATTTTGCCCTTATAAAGCTGTTTATAGGGCTTTTTTTGATGATGAGCTATTTCATGAGCTAAGATGCGTAAAATTGAATTAATGCTCTTAGGCTGCCTTCTTTTAGGCGTCAGGATATCAATAGCAATGACTTTTGTCTTTAAATTAGTGTACCCAACTTTAAAATTCCGGGCAGTATTGACTGGCGCCTGGCGGTTCATAACTCTAAAAGTAAAGCCTGTAACTTTTAAGCATTTACAGGCTTGATTAAATAGATTTATGGTTTTGATTAAGTGTAAATCATCCATTTGTATCGAATTATTTATAGATTAAAAAAGCTGACTTCAAAAAACCGGGTGTTCGCAATTCAGCAAGAGTCATCCATTGATTATTACGATTTGGATCATTTACCCAAATTACTACACCTTTTGGATCTTTACCATCACAATTTTCACAACCAGTTAAGACAATAAAATGCCCAAAAGAAGTGAATCTATTCGGTTTTCCTGTTTCTGGATTTCCACCATCTCCAATATCTACTTTTGAAACACTAACAATTACAGGTTCTTGATTTTTTAAATGGTTTAATATATTGGTGGTAGCATTTTTACCCATTAAGCTTTTTCCTTGCAAATTATATTGTTTTAAAATTGTACTACCAGTTTTAAAAATATCATAAGAAGTACCACTACATGTCGGACAGTCTTGTTTGTTTTCATCCCATTTAGCATTTTGGGGGCAAACTCTATAACCATCATCCCCGGCTTTTTTAGCTATTTCAACAAGATTAATACTTTGCCCAGTCAAATATCTCATTACCATGGTTAATGAAGTGATGCCACAACCAGAGCTTTTAATTGTTCCACAAATACCATATGGCGTTTTATCATATGGGGATTGCCATTGTTTTATTAATGGTACTCTAGAAGTGTGAGCGGGCATTTGTGCTTGCACTTGGCTAATAAAATAATTACGCCTGTTTTTTATTTGTAAAAATGTTGTTGAACCCGTACACCAAGGTTTTGTTGCATCGCATGCATCACCTCCTGTTTCGTTGTTAACAAATTCTTCAGGTATATATTCAATTTGCAGTCCCTTAAATTCAGTTAGGTTAAAAATAGATAAAATAATATAACTAAATAAAATCAAGCCTAGACCAATAAAAGCATTTATTATATAACTTTTAGATTTTTTAACTAAGTCTACGTTTACTCCAGAAAAAATCCACATAACACCCGCGTATATTATAACTAAAATTACAATTGGGACAACAATAAACAAAGAAAGATTATAAATCGTAACCAAATAATCCGCGATATTTTCAGCTTTTACATATTTAAACAAAGGCACTTGCAATGTTAAATCAAGTGCCTCTGCGTATTTGTGGCAGCATTTGCCAGTAGTACACAAACCAGCCGTATCATCATAAAATTCCCCCGCTTCGCAATCAACCTTACATTTGCCGTCATCAGGGTATTTTGTCTCACAAGGTTCCTGGGCAAAAATAGCCAAAGGAAATAAAAACAAAAAAGAAATTATTAAAAAAATTTTTAATTGCTTAAAATTCATTTTTAGAATTTTTAAATAATAAACAGATTAATTAATTTCCTATGTAATAAGCTCCTTTAAATATACAATCGCTGGATATTTCATGCCAAGTTCCGTTATATCTATGAGTAGCTCTGTTTCCGGGGTCATTAACAATAAATCTATTATTAGCAGCATCCCAACCAGAAAGTACAATATAATGGCCGCATTTAGTAAATTTACATGTGCGAGGTAAAGGAGTTTTTTTAGTTATGCAACCAGGACGATTACCTACATTCGCTATAATTGGTTTCCCGTTAGCGACATAATTTTTAATGGTTTCTAAATCATTATGCCCGGATACTTTATGATATTTTAAGCCATATTGTTTGGCAATATATGCAAAACCTACTGGCGATGTGCCACTTATCTTACAGCCTATTGCTCTAGCATTAGCCATATGCTGCACCGCTTGTTCTACTGAAATATTTTTGCCATAATATCTTAATACCATTGTGGCAGATACAGTCCCGCAACCGCTTGAGCAGACAGTTTTTGAATGGCAATTAAATCTAACGTGTTTGTAATCACATTGAAAAATTCTAGGCATTTTGCCCGCCACTGGTGGAGCCCCGATAGGGGGTGGCGTAATACCTGCGGGTTGGGTTTCTACTGGTGCGTCAAACTCGCCATCCAAAACAGGATAAGGCATAGGTTCAATATATTCAATCATAGTACTTCTAAATTCAGTCAAGCCAAAAAAAGAAAGAATAACATAACTAAACAAAACAATACCCAAACCAATAAAGGCGCTAATTATTCGGCTTTTAGCTTTTGAAATCAATTCTTTATCTCCGCCGGACAAAACCCAAAGCGCGCCAGAAAATATCAAAACCACGATTATAATCGGCACCACAATATATAAAGCAGTATTATAAATAGTCATTATATATTCAGCGATATTTTGGGATTTTGTATAAGTAAATAAAGGCACTTGCAAAGTAATATCTACTGGTTCAGCATATCTATGGCAGCATTTGCCAATAGTGCACAAACCAGCCGTATCATCATAAAATTCCTCCGCTTCGCAATCAGTCTTACATTTGCCGTCATCAGGATATTTTGTTTCACAAGGTTCTTGGGCAATGAGCGAAACTGGCAAAACAAAGAAAAATGTAAATAAAATTACAAATATGAAAATTTTTATTTGTTTTTTCATTGAAATTTATTATTTTTTTACATTGAATTATGTATTAAAATATTAATTCATATTTTGGGTGAAATTATAAAGTTTATATTTATTTATAAAATAAATTAATTTTTTGCGCACATCTTGTTTAAAAGACTTTTAATTGTTGCGCTTGGGTCAATATTTGTTGAAACAGGGCAATTTGATGTGCAGTTTTTAACATAAGTTTTGGGATAACCTTCTTTGAGGCATTGATTTGGTTTTGTTATTCTTACTCCTGGAGGCGGATACCATTGATAATTTCTTGATTTCCCTTCATATAATTCAAAATGAAGCATCCCGCAATTTGTAGCCCTGCCAATATATTGTCCAGCTTTTACTGTAGCGCCTACTTTTATACGGCTATCAATTGTTCCTTGATTAATTTCGCCGTAATTAACAGTATAATTTCCGTGTTGTATAAGAACTTTCATACTCATCCCTTTAGAGCAGGGATAAAAGGTTCCTACTAATGTAACAATGCCATCAGCTATTGCTACTACTTCGCCTAGTCCTTTAGTATAAATATCAACTCCAGCATGGCAACGAGTTCCGCCTGATCTCGCAGAACCGTAATTCCAACTTATACGGTCAAAACTGTCCTTTACTACAGGAAAACATTCTCCTCCTATACTTTTTACATCACTTCCCGCTTTTTCATATTCTTGCTGCGGGACAAAAGGGATTAGATGGTGATCTCCCTCACCTTCTATATATTCTATTCCTGGTGATTTTAATGAAGTTAACCCAAAAAAAGATAAAATAATATAACTTAAAAAAGCAATTATTAATCCTGTTACTGCTCCGGAAATATATTTTTTAGCATTAGAAATTTTTGGCACATCACCGCCAGCCAATAACCAGAGAAAACCAGCCCAAATAATAACTACTATAGCCAAGGGGGCTAAAACTATGAGAGCGTATTCATAAATTTTAACAATATATTCGGCAATATCAGCAGCTTTTGTATAACTAAAAATAGGCACTTGCAAACTCAAATCAACTACAGGAGCATACATATGACAACATTTGCCACTACTACACAAACCGGATGTATCATCATGATGCTCCCCTGCCTCGCATTCAGTCTTGCATTTACCATCATCTGGATATTTTGTTTCGCAAGGCTCCTGGGCAAAAAGGCTGAAGGGTGACAGTAAAAAAACAATAATTATTATAATTATTTTTTTTTGAATTTTTTCTTTCATCTTAAAATCTTTTTATAAAAAATTTGTTTTAAACAATTGGACAAGAGGAAAAAAATTAAAGCATTGATCAAATCCACCGCATCAACGCCTTTTTCCCTCAAAATATAACCCAAAGCTAAAATGCTTATTGTCCCCAAATAAACAATAGTATCAACCAAATAAAATTCAAAACTGGTAACAGTTATATCATACTGCTCCAATCCCTGTTCCCTGTCCCGGTCAAACCTGAATTTGTGATTTAATAAAGCAAAAATAAAGGCTGATAGTAAAATTATCGCCGGCAGCCAAAATAGCAAAAACTGACCCAATTGCTCAAAAAATCCGGGATAAAAATACCAAAGCACAAGAACTGCGATACTGACCAGCCAAACAAGATATTTGGTCACAAAAGCCCAAATAAAGGCTATGACTTTGTCTGAAGTTGTTTGATACATATTTTTTTAAATTCAAAAATCAAAGCACAAAAAACAAAATAAATCTTAAATCCTAAGCACAAAATCGAAAATTTTTATTATTTAAATTTTAAATTTTTAATTTATTTTGTCTTTTGATTTTTGTTATTTGTTATTATCAAGGAAGGTATTCCAACGGATTAACCGGAATGCCATTTAACCTGACTTCAAAATGCAAATGAGGGCCTGTGGTTAAGGGGCCTGCGCCTCTTGTGCCAGGCATACCGCCTGTTAAGCCGATGATATCGCCATAATTTACATAAGTATCTTCTTTAACATAAATCGCGCTTACATGGCCGTAAAGCGTAGAAATGCCATTATCGTGGATAAGTATAATATAACTATACCCCATGCCAGCGTCTCTGGACCTAGCTACATAACCAGGAGCCGGCGCTTTGATCGGAGTCCCCTGCTTGGCTCTTAAATCAATGCCTGGATGTTCAAAAATATTTCTAAACGGATATTCTGGATCGCGAAAATAAGCTGTAATTACATGGGGCGGCGGCAAGGGCCAATCTAATAAAGTAGACCTGGGCTCGTCTGAACCGCTGCGCAGCCTCTTGATTTTTTCTTTAGCCTGTTCTTGCAAATTCAAAATGTCCGAATCTATCTCATTTTGTTTCTGCTTTAATTCAACCAATAAATTCTGGAATTTAATCTCAGAAGATTTGGTCTCTAAAAGCAATGTTTCTTTAATTGCTAATTCATCTTTAAGTTTTGTTTCTCGGACTTTCAGCTGTTCTTTATAAGATTCCAATTCCTTTTTCTGCCTTTCCTTGTCAGCCTTTTGGACTTCCAAAGCCTGTTTTAAAAATTTTAAACGGTCAACTGTTTGTTTGATATTATTCTGTAGGCTTTCCAAATAATTAAGCTGGCTAAAAAATTCAGCAAAAGAATTGTTTAAAATTAAAATTTCCAAATAAGAGCGCCTGTCATTTTTATCAATTACTTTAATATACTCAACTAAATTTTCCCTGTGGCTATTAATTTCCGATTCTCCCCTGTCAATCTGATAATCCATGGCTTTAATTTCCAGCATTGCTTTATCAACCTGCAGCTGCAAAGTCTTTATATCTAATTCAATCTTAAGGATCTGGTTATCTAAAATAGCTAGCTGGTTTTGCAATGAAACAGCCTGTTTTTTATACTCATCAGCTTTTTGAGAGTATTCTTCAGCGGCTTTTTTCAAATTTTCAATTTTATTCTTATTTTCCTCTATTTGCCTGTTTATTTCTTCAAGCTCCGGATAATTAGCGTATATATTATCATTCTCTGAAGCAACAACAAAACCTGAACTTAAAATCAATAAGCCTAAAATTATAAAACAAATGAAATTTTGGCCTTTTTTCATCTTATTTATATTATAGCAAAATTCCAGCAATTAGGAAATTACACAGGCTACGATAATACTATTTTTATTAATAAATTAAATTCAGCGAAAAAAAATGTTTAACGATAGCGTTAAACATTTTTTTTCGCCAAACAAAATCCAATTTTTTATTTTAGCTTCTTTTGCGCCTTGTCTATTCTTTCTAAAGTTTCTTCTCTGCCCAAAACCCAGGCAATTTCAAACGGGCTGGGCGAATTTTGCAAGCCAGACAAAGCAACTCTCATAGGCCAAAGCATGTCCCCTACCCTGTAATTATTTTTTTTAATCCAATCTATAATATTTTTTTCCAAAATTTCAACTTCGGCAAAATCTTTTTCCGGCAAAGAAAGTAAAAAATCTTCCAGTTTGACTAAATTTTCCAAAGCCGCATCCCTGTTAGATTTTTTCCAAATTAAAAGTTCGGGATTATAATCAGGCTCTTTATAAAAGAAATCAATATCTTGGCTAATATCAGATATTTTTTTAAGCCTTTCCTGCTCAACCTTGACAATTTTTGCCAGTAATTTTTTATCTTTAATCTGGGGTAAATATGGCTGGCATAGCTTAACTAATTTTGCCAGCGGCATTTGCCTGATATAACAGCCATTAAGCCAATCAAGCTTTTCCAGGTCAAAGACAGCTCCTGATTTATTAAGCCGTTTAAGGTCAAATTTTTCAATCAATTCCTGCAAGCTGTAAATCTCCTGGCTGCTAGCTTTGGATTCTGTCCAGCCAATTATAGCCAAAAAATTAAGCAAAGCTTCTTTGAGATAACCTTTGGCTAGATAATCCTCAACAGACACATCTCCTTGCCTTTTGCTCAATTTAGAACGGTCGGGGTTTAAAAGCAATGATTGGTGCGCATATTTCGGAGCCTGCCAGCCAAAAGCTTCATAAATCAACAAATGTTTTGGCGTGGAAGAAAGCCATTCTTCACCTCTGATCACATAAGTTATGGCCATTTCATGATCATCAACAACATTAGCCAAATGATATGTGGGAAACCCGTCTGATTTAATTAAAACCTGATCGTCAACATCTTTAGATTCAAAACTAATCTCACCCCTGATTATATCCTGCCATTTTATTGTTTTATTTCCCGGTACTTTTAAGCGGATAACGCCAGGGATTTTTCGCTTCAAATTATTTTCAATTTCTTGCTGGGTTAATTTTAAGCAAGCCTTATCATACTTGGGCGCCTGCTTGTTTTTCATCTGCTCCTGCCTCATTTTTTCCAAACGTTGAGGAGTGCAAAAACAATAATATGCTTTACCTTCTTCAAGAAGTCGGCGGGCATATTTTTGATAAATTTTAAGGCGTTTTGACTGATAAACTGGCTTATTGTCAAATTTTAAGCCAAAATCCTTTAAAATTTTTATTATTTTCTTATCAGCTCCCAAAACCAGGCGTGAACGGTCAGTATCCTCAATCCTTAACAAAAATTTCCCCCTATTTTGCCTGGCAAATAAAAAATTATAAAGGGCTGTTCTTAATCCCCCAACATGCAAATAACCTGTCGGGCTGGGAGCAAAACGAGTAATTATTTTCATAAAAAAAATTAAATTAATGAATAATTTTTTGTTTAAAATCTTTAACAAAATTAATATCGCGCAATAACGATTCTTTTTCTTCATTTTCAATAAGCTCTTCGATATTAGGCACGTCAGACATAGCTACCAAGCTGATTAATTTGACGAATTCCTTTTTTAATCCAGGCTCAAAATTATTAGCCGAAGAAATTAATTCCATGGTTTCATTTTTCAAGCCATATCTTAACTTTGTCAATTCCAAAAGAATTTGTTCTCTGGTCAATTCATTTCTGCGATTGGCAATTTCTTCAAGACTATTAAAACGCGGGACATATTCTTTGCGGCTAATTTGCTCTAAGTTTGGCATAGAATTATAAATAGTCTTTAAATTCTTTCAAGCCTTTTTTAATTAAAGGCCTTTTAAAATCTTTAACTTTATCTAAAATATTATCTTTACTTATCCATTGCCAGGCAAGATGTTCCGTAGAATCCAATTTCATATCAGAGTCATTGCCTAAAAATTCAAGTAAAAATAAAGTTTGTTTCTGGCCGGCAAATTTGTCAAACAACATATCCCTGCCTTTGGGCCATTTATATTTATAACAATTTTTAAGCATTTTTAAAATTTTAAAATCATCAGTACCAAGTTCCTCTTCCATTTCTCTTAAAACAGCTTCCTCCAGCTCTTGCTTGGTTTTGGCGTTCTTTGCTCCGCCCTGGGGTATTTGCCAATAATGATACTGGGAATGTTTAGTTATTAAAATCTGTTTCTGCCTGTTAATAATAAACCCGGCGACATTTTTGCGATATACAAATAAATTGCCAAATCGCCACCATAAGCAAGCCAATGGAAATATTATAACAGCTCTGACAATCCTTTTCCAGCGCCAAGGCTCCTGTATTAGGCGCCAAAGCCATTCCAAACCAAGCTTGCGCCAGGATTTTGGCGCTCTTTTTATTTGTTCTGCCAAAAAATCAATAGTCCCGCCTACTCCTATCATTAATTTGGTATTAAGCGCATCCAGATTATTAGCCATAAAATATTCCTGTTTGGGAGCTCCTAAGCATATAAAAATAATATCAGGCGTAATCTTGTTTATTTTTTCAATTAAGTTATCATCATCACTACGGCCTTGATCATTAAAATTTCCGCCATTTATATAAAATAATTTTAATTGGGGATATTTATAATTGCATAAAGAAATTGTTCTCTCCCCCACTTCCTGCTTGCCGCCTAAAATCAATATTGAATAATTTTTTTGTTCAGCTAATTTTATTATTTCTGAACAAAGATCGACTCCCGTGGTTATATTTTTTATCTTATTGCCAAAAATTTTCGCCCCGATTTTCAAACCAAAACCATCAGGTATGGAAAGAAAAGAATCTCTGATAATTCTGCGGCATCGTTTATCTTTATAACTAATTAAACAGATTTCAGGATTTGGCGTAACAAGATAACCCTTTTTGCCGGTTTTCAAATGATCTTTAATTTTCTCAATAGATTCACTCAAAGAAAGATCATTAATTTTTGCCCCTAAAATATAAACTTCTTTCATTTAATTTTATTATTTTGATGAATAAATTTTTACTGGCGTGCCAATATGAGCCCACTTATAAAGCCATTCTGCGTCAACCAACTTTAAGTTAACACAGCCATGGCTGACTCTAGTGCCAAATCGCCAATGCCAATAAGCGCCATGAATAGCATAATTTTTATAAAAAACCATAACATGAGGCACGTTTGGCAAATCATAATTTTCCGGATGATTTGGCCCGTAATAGCCTGACATTCTAGTAAGCGGGACTTTAGCATAAATATGAAAATTTCCTAAAGGCGTTGGGAATTTCCAAGTCCCTGTGGATATTATAAACTCTTTTTCAAGCAAACCTTTAAAATAAGCAAAAAGCTTTTGTTGAGCTATATCAATTTCAATTATTTTAAAAGAATTATATTTGCCAATTGGCGAAATTGTTTGGGTGGCTGCTAAAATTTCCGTTATGCCGTCATTGTCAATATCGCCATCAGCTATTGAAATACCGCCTTTAAAATTTTCATAAACAAATAATTTAGGGTTAATCTTGGGATTGCCCTGGCTGTCAAAAATGCACAAATGAGAGCCGCCGCTATAGCCAGCACCAGTTAAAATATCCAAATAGCCATTGCGGTCAACATCGCTGGCCGCCAAATTAACTCCCCCGCCAAACCCCTTGGCATAAGCCAAAAATTCCCTAATTAAATTGCCATTATAATCAAAAATTCTAACTTTTGGCTCTTTGCCTAAAGCTGGCGCAGCTATTATTTCCGCTTTTTTATCGTTATCTAAATCTGCGGCTAAAACATTAACTCCGCCTAAAAAAGTATCTTCAAAAGCATAAAAACCTTTTATAAAATTGGTATAATTATCAAAAATTTTAATCACAGGCTCCATGCCATAACCGGCAGCAACTAAAATTTCCGGCTGACCGTTGCCATTGACATCGCCTACGCTGACATTGGCTCCGCCGCGCAAATCTTTATTAAACGCAAAAAAACTGAAAAGATTCTGGCCTTTGGCGTCAAAAATTCTAATGTGCGGTCCGCCGCCTTCATTTGGCGCTGTAATTATTTCAGGGAAACCGTCATTAAACAAATCAGCCGCTACAACTTTTAAACCTTTACGGAAATTTTCAGCATAAGCTAAAAATTCAAATTGAAACTCTCCTTTGTAATTAAAAATTTTAACCAATGGCTTTTCATTCCTGCCCGCAGCCACAATTATTTCCTTAAAGCCGTCATTATTCAAATCAGCAGTGGCTATATTAGCGCCTTCAGCTTTGGAATCTTCAGCAAAAGGATAAAACTCTTTTTCCAGGGAAAAATTTTGAGAATTCAAAATTCTCACTGTCGGCCTGGTTATCTGCGGTTCTTCTATTCCATCCGCGGCCAAAACTATAAAAGGCGCAAACAATAAAGTTAAAATTATCAAATAAATTATTGGCTTCATAAGTTTAATTGTTTTTAAAATTATATGCTTTAACTATTGAATAAATTGGACCTGCGGAAGTTAACTCGCTTGACATTAGATCAACTGAACTAATTTGGAAATTAGAGACTGGAAATTGGAGATTAGGGATTTGAATGGCTGTTTTGAATTTGACCCGACCGAAAGTTAAGTGCAGACGAAAAGGTCTCTTATCTATGGCAAAGCCTAATCTGGCTAAACCCTCCCCTATTTGTTTTTGCAATTTGATTGTTTGTCCGTCATTTAATTCTTTGATTTCCCAAAAGATTACTTTAGGGTTATTTGAATCAGGAAAAGCATTGATTGAGTCAGAAAGTGCAAAGTTTAAAGTTGGAAAATTGGCTACAATTGGTGCTAAAGCTTGATTAATGGTTGAAATTTTTTCTTCTGGTACTGAACCTAAAAAATGCAAAGTCAAATGGAAATTGTCTTTTTCCACCCATTTAATAGGTTTATTTTTGTTTAATTTCTTTAATTTTAGCGCTAAATTAAAAATTTCCTCTTTGATTTCAGGGGGCAAATTTATGGCTAAAAATAAACGTTTAGTCATGAAAAAAAATTATGTTATAATACTATTATATGAAATTAGCTCAATTTTGGCAAAAAAAGAAAGATAAAGCCCAATGCCAGCTTTGCAACCATTACTGCTTAATTTCTGAAGACCAAACTGGCATTTGTGGAGTCCGCAAAAATATCAAAGGCAAACTCTATTCTTTGGTTTATGGAAAAGTAATTGCAGAAAATATTGATCCGATTGAAAAAAAACCGCTTTTTCATTTTTTGCCCGGCAGTTTAAGCTATTCTATTGCCACTATTGGCTGTAATTTCCGCTGTAAAAATTGCCAAAATGCTGATATTTCCCAATTCCCTATTGAACACAAATTAAAAACTGCTGATTTTATTCCTGGCAATAAAATCAAGCCGGAAGATATAGTAAAAAGAGCAAAAAAAGCTGGCTGCGCTTCAATGGCATATACTTATACTGAACCGACAATTTTTGCAGAACTTGCGCTTGATTGCATGAAATTAGCAAAAAAGGCTGGCTTGAAAAACATCTGGGTCTCTAATGGTTATACTGCCAAAGAAGCTTGGTCCAAGATAATCCCCTATCTTGATGCAATTAATGTTGATCTTAAATTTTTTAATAATGAAACTTATTTAAAAATTTGCGGCGCTAAACTCCAGCCAGTTTTGGATAATTTGAAATTTCTAAAAAAGAAAAAAGTCTGGCTGGAAATAACAACTTTAATAATTCCCGGCTTGAACGATTCAGAAGAAGAATTAATTGCAATTGCAAAATTTATAAAAAATAAACTGGGAGCTGAAACTCCTTGGCATGTTTCCCGTTTTTTCCCCCAGTATAAACTGCAAAATGAAAATCCAACGGAAGAAGATTTAATTTATAAAGCAATTTCTATTGCTAAAGATATTGGCTTAAAATATGTTTATGGCGGCAATATCAGCGCTGCTGGGCTGGAAAACACTTATTGTTTCCAATGCAACCAGCTGATAATTGAACGGCAAAGCTATAAAACTAAACGTTATGATAACAAAGGAATTTGCCCCCAATGCGGCCAAAAAATAAAGGGTAAAGTTTGAAAATCGTACCAAAATGATATAATTTCATTATGGTAAGATGTTCAAAATGTTTTAATAAAAAACTTTGGCAATTAAGTAATGGGCGGTTAAAATGTCGCCAATGCCGTAAA
>DSBA01000054.1 GCA_011046145.1 Candidatus Uhrbacteria bacterium
GGCATTGGCGACATTTTAACCGCCCATCACTTAATTGCCAAAGTTTTTTATTAAAACATTTTGAACATCTTACCATAATGAAATTATATCATTTTGGTACGATTTTCAAACTTTACCCTTATTTTTTATACTGCAAGTTATTGCTGCCGTCGCCAATGAATTTTATTGTGCCCAATTGATCAGTGCGTAAAATTTTAATCCCGAGCTTTTCCAAATTGTCCAGAGTGCGCAGATGCGGATGGTCAAACTTATTATTCTGGCCAGCGCAAATCACCGCATATTGAGGCTTAACTTTTGCTAAAAAATATAGACTGCTGGAACTTTTAGAACCATGATGGCCGACTTTTAATACTTGAGCTGATAAATCAAGGCCGGCTGCAATTAATTCTTTTTCCACTTCTATTTCAGCGTCGCCAGTAAATAAAAAAGAATTGTTTTTATAAACCAATTTGGCCACAATTGAACTGTTGTTCAAATTTTCAACTTTTTGCTGGCTTAAATCAGACCAGGGGTATAAAATTTCCAAAACCAAATCCGGACCCAGATCAATCTCGCGCCAAGAATTGGCAATTTCAGTTTCAATTTCTTGGCTGGCTATTTCTTTTAAAAAAGCCTGATAATCAGGCGCTGTATGCAAAACTCCTGTTAACAGCACTTTTTTGACTTTATAACGGCGCAAAATTTCAACCAGGCCAGTCACATGATCAGCATGCGGATGGGTTAAAATTACCAAATCCAATTCTTTGTCAAAAAAAGCCAGATTGCGGCCTAATTGCGATAAAACTGAATTATCCGGTCCGCCATCTATTAAAATATTCTGTTCATAAGGGGTTTTAATCAAAATCGCATCGCCCTGGCCCACGTCCAGAAAAACAACCTCAAGATTTTGCCTGTCTTTTTGCAAATTAACTGTCAGGCCGATTAAAAAGAAAAAAATCAACAAAAGGCCGCTTAAGAGTTTGAAAAGTTTTTTAGCTTGATGATCCATAAGTTAATTATAGCATTTTATTTTAAAGTTGACTTTTAGCTGGATAACAGCTATAATATCTTTAAATTCTTTTTCTACAAGGAGGAAAAATGGAGCAAGTGAAAAAAGCGGCAAGGGAAGCGGTAAAAAGCGGCAGCGGCAACAGGACAGGGTTCACTTTAAGGGAAAATTTGCTTCAAAATATCCTGCATAGCATAGAGCAGGCAAAACTGGAAGCGAATTTTTCCGAAGCTTTGGAAGCAGCGCTTTGGTCAAACGCTGACCTGCGCCAAATCATTTTGGCTAATCGGGCAAATTGCCTGATTGCCAAAAGGCAAATTTTGTCCAGTTTGCCCCGGCAAGGAAACCGAATTGTCAAGAAATTTATTGACGAATTGCTCATTTCCGGCAACCGCAGCTGTTAAACAAAACCCCCCGCCCTATTTTTAATAGAGCGGGGGCCTTTTATTTTAATCTTTTCTAACTTATCTCAAAGTCATCAAGGTCTCAATCGGCAGGCTGGCCATATTAGCGCCTGTTGCATAAATTATTGAACTGCTGATATTGCGGCTGACAAATTTATTCTGGAACAAGTTATTGACAAAAACTTCTGATGAAACAAATTTCTTAATGCCTTTTTCTATATAATAAACATTAGTGTCTCCTTCATAAGCAATCAGGCTAGCGGTCGGATGGCTGGCGCTGGAAACAGACGAGCCTGTCTGGTAATTGACAAAAAATGTCGGCTCAACATCAACTACCCTCTTGTTCCATTCTGCGCCGTACAAACTGCGGGCAATGGCTTCTGACTGGATCCATCTGATTACCCCATAAGGTTCTACAGCATAAACTTTGGGATCAGTCTGGATTTTTACCAGATAAGTGCCTGGCCGCACAGTCACATTGCTGCCCAATGGAATAGCTGCTAATGTTTCTGCTGCTATTGTCTGAACCTTGGAAAAATCTTCAAACCAGCTGAAATAAACTGACTCGCTGGGAAAAGCATGACGCCGGTTGTCATTATCTACAAAATAAACAGTGTCCATATCTGCTCTTTTGACCAATGTTCCGACTGCTACTCCTTCTGACAATGGTCCGGCTGGCTCTGGATCATGCAAGACCAAATCTTCTTCAGGTACAAGCACTGGCTCTTCAGGCGGCGGCAATGGTTCCACGCCCGGAGCCACATATTCTATAGTATCAGAACAAAGATTGCTTGTTACCCCAGCAGTATTTTTTACCAAAGCATAAACTGTTTTTGTGCCATAATCAGCAGTTGAACCAGCCAAAGTCCAGGCTTTACTGCCAGCTAATGGCTGCCAAGTTGCGCCAACAAAATTTTGGTCATTGGAAATCAGCATTTCAGTTGCTTCTCCGCTTACTGTTAAACTCAATATCACGGACAAAGTATCTGTTGAAACTGCTCCATTATTAATAGACAAACTGCAAGTCGGGGCTGCAACACCGCCGCCGCCGCCGCTGCTGCTGGCAGATCTTGTTGTAAATGAAATAGGATTAGGTACCGGACCGACTACGAAAGTATTCCCATTAACATCTTGGCCAGTTAAGAGTGTTGAAGTATACAAAGTTAAAGGACTGAAAATATTATGTGATATTGTCATAATAGTATTACCCACACTCCAGGTAGCTGCCAGTCCGCCTGGATCAGGTACTACTGATCCTAAAATAGTACCTGTATTCATTGGTTCGCTGAAAGTTGCTATCACATTAGCCGTTAATAAAACATTAGTAGCGCCATTGGCCGGTGAGGTAGAGATGATAACCGGCGGAGCTCCGTCAGTTGCATTAGCTGGCGCGCCTGTCAGGTCTAAAATATTGCCAGCCAGATCAGCAGCATTAACCGCTGTCCAGGTTAAAGCCGGGGTTGCGCCTGTATCAGCAGTACCGCTTTCTATCAAGTCATAAGTCAAAGTTGCAGTGCCTGTACCAGCACCCGTGCCAGGCAATGCATAGCCAGTTACAGCCAAAGCATCATAATTAACGTCATTAACCGGTTCGCTGTAAACAACAATAATAGCATCAATTTGGCCATTGCTATCATTATCAGCTGTGGTGGCTGAGATTACTGTTGGCGCTATTGTATCAATTGCATAATTAGCTGAAGTCGCTCCAGCACTAGCGTTATTGCCAGCCGTATCTGTAAATGTTGTAGCTACTGTTGCAGTATTAGTCGCGTCTTCTATTGCATTTGGCGTAAATGTGCCTGTAAATGTAATATTATCAACTGTGCCAAGCGCGCCCAAAGTTCCATTAGGCATTGTTACATCTGTATTATCAAACCCAGTAACAGCTTCGCTCATCACAATTGTGACTGTTGGCGTATCCCCTATAATAATTGTTCCGCCTGTCCCAGAGCCTGCTCCTACTGTAATACTATTTACTGTTGGCGCTATTGTATCAATCGTATAGCTTACTGAACTGGTAATCGGCCCGGTCACATTACCGGCGTCATCAGTTACAGTAACATCAATTGTATTTAATGTTGTTTGAGCTGGATCCATTGCGCCGCTTAATCCAACTGACCAATAATTAGTTCCAGGCGTCCCTGGATCAGAAGCATTTAATGCATTATCTACGCTACGGAAATTTGAACCGTCAAAAATAACTGAAACAATTGTGTCACCTTCTCCATCAGTATCACCATCCCAAACTAAAACCGGAGTATCGCCAATAATACATTCACCGCCTAAACCGCTACAACCAAGAACAAAAACATTTCCACCAGTCACTATTGGTTCTGCAGTATCTATATAAATTGGCGCGATTGCCTGGTTAACCCAAGGGGTGAATGCATTTCCTGCCAAATCAGTAACATTTCCGCCCAAAGATGTTAAATTTGCAAATAAATCCTCATTGCCATCCTGCACAAGATAAGTAAGAGTCAGAGTATCATTGGGATTACCTAACGTATTACTCCAAGCAAAACCAGTCGGATTGCTAAGAGCTGTTGAAGCTACTAAGTCATCAGGAGCTGTTGAGGCCACGAGATTACCAACAGAAAGAATATTCATTGTTTCATCAAAAGCCATGATTATCGTCGCATTAGATCCAACATCAGCTTGATTAATTAAATTATCGCTTAAAACCCCGCCAAAAATTATTGAAACAAGTGTTGGCGCTACTGTATCAACTGTTAATGTAGCACTACTAGTTGCACTAAATACTCCGCCTGCATCAACAGACCAAAGCAAATCAGCGCTGTTATTAGTGCCTGGATTAGCACTAACAAAAGATAAATCTGAAACAATTACTTGATCTCCAGACGTAAAATCAGCTGTCACATCCAAAACCAAAGTGTCATTGGCATAATTTGTTGTTGTGTATGAAACTGTAGTGCTGACTGTGCCAGTAGTATTTCCTGTTGTATTAATTGTTGCCGTAGTATCTGTAGTATCCCAGGTAGTATCAACAAAAGTTGCAGGAATAAGAATCAATATATTATTAGTTGCTGTTATTTCTGCGCCTGAATCCACAATAGTAATCGGATTGATTGCTTTTGTTTCATTGCCTTTCATTAATAAAGTGGTGGCAGTCATTGTGCCCGCAGGAGCAGCTGCCAGAGCTTCTTCTACTGGCGCTTGCTGCCAGATACCAGCTCCCAAAGCCAGGATCATTATTACTGCCACTGATATGGGCAGGATTTTGAAAAAATGTTTTTTAACTTTTTTTGCCATAAATTTTTAAGTTAATTTTTTAAAAGAGTAGGGTTTTATTAAAAATTAATTAAATATGTAAATTAGGTAATTTTAAAACACAAAAAAAACAGCGTTAATAAAAAAACGCTATCCTTGCCAAACAAAAGACTTTATTTCCCAGCTTGAAAAAAAATACCCCTTTTTAATCATTGCCTTCCTAAAAAATTTTTATTATCTCTACTATAATTTTATAATCAAATTATAGCAAATTTTAGGCATCGTGTCAATTTTGTTATCCACAATATGTTTAAAAATTACTACCCAGACAATCCAGTAAATTCCGGGTTTATTCATAATTTATAAGCATCCTGCCCAAAACCACCATGTTTTATAAAAAGTATTTTTTAAGGATGGGGGTATCCTTTTGTTTTTCCATAGTTTTTATAAGTTAATAATTATTTTTTATTTAATTAATTTATTTAAATCCTCCTGTTTTATTCCCCATTGACCAATCTTAGTGGCTTTCAACTTGCCACTCTTAATATATCTATAAACAGTTTTAATATTAACTTTTAAAATCTCGGCGACTTCTTTGGGAGTATATAATTTTTGCATAGGGCGACAAGGTTGTATTGACTAGATATTTATAAAATGATATGTTTTAGATACTGGTAATTTGTCAAAAAGGAGGTACGGTAAAAATGGAAGCACAAAATTTTTTCATGATCCTTGGCGGTATTGTTCTATTATGGTTTGTTTTTTGTCTTGCAATCACGGGGGATTTCTTCGGTGCCTTGGAGGAATTTTCTATGCTCGGGGCGTTTACTGTCTTTCCTTTCATTATGTTCCTGTTGGTGCTGTATCTCTATGGGGATTACAGCTGGAGTTCTCCATATGTGCACAAGGTGTGGTAAAAGAGGAATAAATGAAGGAAGTATGCTCCTTATCAGAATAGGTAAGGAGCTTTTTTATTCTTTTTTAGCCAGTCAATGTAAATAAAAATAAAAATCGCCAGATACAAAACTGCCATTAAACCCAGCCCGATTTTTTCAAATTCAAAATAAGCCCAATTTAATCCCGCCAGTTTTTCCAAAATCCAGATAATATAACTTAAAACCAGCCAGACGCTCCAGCCAGCTATCTGGCCCATGGGAACAAAAATCAGGGCTAATAATCCGCTGATAAAACCCAAAAGCATGGCAATGGGAATAAAAGGCAGGATTAAAATATTAGCCAAAGGCGCGATCAGGGAAATTTTGCCAAACTGGTATAAAATTAAAGGCGTGGTCAAAATAATGGCTGATAATGTGGTTATGAAATAATCACTAAAAATTAATTTTACAATTTTTAATTTACAATTTTCAATTTTGGTTAATTTAATTAAGACAGGGCTTAAATAAACCAGGCCCAAAGTGGCTAAAAAAGAAAGCTGGAAACCCAGATCATAAACCAAAACCTTGGGATTAACCAAAAGCATTAAAACCGCGGCCAAAGCCAGGACATTTTTTATATTGCTTACCCTGCCCAAATAATTAGCCAGCAAAACCAAAGCTCCCATAATAGAAGCCCTAATAATTGAAGCCTGCAAACCAGTAATTATGGCGAAAATAATTAAAATCAAGATTATCAGCCAAAAAGCTTTTTGGCGGGACAGACTTAAATTTTGAGCTAAAAGCATTAAAAAAACCGCAATGATTGTCACATTATAGCCAGAAACAGCAATAATATGCGTGGTGCCAGTCTGATTAAAAACTTCCGCCAAATCAGCCGGGATGGATTTTTTGGCGCCAATTAAAAGCCCGGCCAAAAACGAAGCCTGGGGTTCAGGCAAAATCCAATTCAGCCGGCTGACAAAATGATTTTTAAAATGAAAAATTCCAGCCAAAATAAAATTGCCCTGTTTTTTTTCCAGCAAGCTGATTTGCGGATAATAGCAAAGCGAGTAAATATCATAGCGGGCCAAATACTTATCATAAGCAAAATCATTGACAGTTTCGGGCTGGCGCAAAAGGCAGGTAATTTGCAATTTGTCGCCATAATCATACTGGGGGTATAAAAAATTAGTGGCCAAAACCTTGCCCGAAACAGGCTGCCAGATGCCATTGATTTTAATTTCAGAAGTTTTAATTTGCAATCTAACCTTATCTTCCCTTTGATCAGGCTCCTGGCTGACAATGCCCCGAAATTCCGCTTGCTGGCTGTTATAAAAATAAATTTTATTTTCAGAAACCTGGGGCAAAGCCATCTGGCAGCGGAAAATACCTAAAAACAAAGCCAGGCAAAAAAATCCTAAAACCAAAAAATATTTATTTTTTTTAACCAGCAAAAAAAAGAAAAAAGCCAAAAGTAAAATCAGATAAGCGATGAAAAAATCAAATTCAATAATTGAGCGTAAAAAAACGCCCAGGATAAAAAAACAGCAGCAATAAAAAAATATTCTGGAATAGCTCATATGAATTAAATATTCAAAATTCAAAATTCAAATGCCAAACCTTTGTTTGCCAAAGCCCCGCCAAAGGCGAAAAACAAAATAAACCCAAAATACAAAATCTAAAACAAATCCAAATATAGAAATTCAAAACTTAATTTTCATTAGTATTAAAATCAAAGAATTTTTCAGGGCAATAAATAAATATTAAGATGAATTAAATGAAGCATAGGAAGAAAAGGAAAATAGGAAGAGAGGATTAGAAAATAACACTGAAGTGAGATAATCATTCCTCACCTTATCATCTTATCCTCTACTTCGTCTTCTTCCTCTAAATCACAATATTAATTATTTTGCCTTTTACATAAATAAACTTCTTAATCTCTTTGCCTGCCAGCCCGCCTGGCGAGGCCAGCCATTTTTGAACATTATCATCAGCCAAAGCTAATTTTTTTATTTCCTCTTTTGCCATGTCTTCGGTTATAAAAATTTTTGACCGCACTTTACCATTAATCTGGACCGGGATTTCCCTGACAGATTCTTTGGCCAATTCAGGATTATATTCAGGCCATGGTTCCAAAAATATGGATTTTTTATGGCCTAGATTCTGCCAAAGTTCTTCAGCCAAATGAGGCGCAAACGGCGCTAGAATTTTTAAAAATAATCTAAAAATCTCCTGATTGCAACCTTCCTCTTGGTACTTTTTTAATAAAATCATCATGGCTGAAACACAAGTATTAAAATCCATGGTTTCGATCTGCTCTGTCACTTGTTTAATTGTCTTATGAGTCAAAAAAACCAAGTCATCTTCATTGCCTCTTTTTTTATCATCTAAATTATGCCCGATTTGCCAAACTTTTTCCAAAAATCTTCTAACCCCAACTACCCCTTGAGTGCTCCAGGGGGTCGCCTGATCAAAGGGACCTATAAACATTTCATAAACCCGCAAAGTATCAGCCCCGTGCTCTTTAACCACTTCATCAGGATTAACCACATTGCCGCGCGACTTGGACATTTTTTCATTATCCTCGCCCAAAACCATGCCTTGCGAAGTTCTTTTGGCATAAGGTTCAGGAGTTGGCGCCACTTTAATATCATATAAAAATTTATGCCAAAAGCGGGAATATAAAAGATGCAAAGTCGTATGTTCCATGCCGCCATTGTACCAGTCAATTGGCGTCCAGTATTTTAATTTTTTTAAATCAGCTAAAGCTTTATCATTATAAGGATCAGCATAGCGCAAAAAATACCAGGACGAGCCAGCCCATTGAGGCATGGTATCTGTTTCCCTTTTTGCATCAGCCCCGCATTTGGGGCAAGGCACATTAACCCAGTCAACAATTAAAGCCAAAGGCGAATCACCTGTTTCTGAAGTTTTAAATTCTTCAATTTCCGGCAAAACAACAGGCAAATCTTTTTCCTCAACTGGCACATAACCGCAATGCGGACAAATTATAATAGGAATGGGCTCGCCCCAGTAGCGCTGGCGGGAAAAAACCCAGTCGCGCAATTTGTAATTTGTGGCGCCAAAACCAAAACCTTTTTCTTCCAGCCAGTCAATTATTTTATCAGTGGCCTGCTGGGTATTTAAACCATTAAGAAAATCTGAATTTATTAAAGTGCCCTCGCCTTCCCAGGCTTCTTTTTCAATCTCTCCGCCGGCAATAACCTCCCGGACTTCAATATTATACTTTTTAGCAAACTCATAATCGCGCTGGTCATGGGCTGGCACAGCCATAATCGCGCCCGTGCCATAAGAAGCCAAAACATAATCAGCCGTAAAAATCGGAATTTCTTCATTATTAACCGGATTAATTGCTTTGAGTCCATGCAATTCCACGCCGGTTTTGGTTTTTTCCAAATTCAGCCTTTCCTGCTCTGATTTATGCTTGGCTTGGTTAATATAATCTTTAACTTCTTCATAATTATCAATCTGGTCAGCAAATTTTTCAATTAATTCGTGTTCTGGCGCCACGCACATATAAGTGCAGCCAAACAAAGTATCTGGCCGGGTCGTATAAACTGGCAAATCATACATGTGTTCTCCTTCCAGCATGGTTGAGCTTTTAATTTTGAAAACTACCTGGGCGCCAAAAGATTTGCCAATCCAGTCAATCTGCTGTTTTTTTATTTTGGCCAGATAATCAACTTTATCCAAATCCAAAATCAGCCGGTCAGCGTATTCAGTAATTTTTAACATCCATTGTTCCCGTTCCTTGCGAATAACTTCCCCGCCGCAACGTTCGCACTTAGCGTCAACCACTTCCTCATTGGCCAAGCCGCAATTGCAAGAAGTGCACCAATTAATATCCATTTTAGCTTTGTAAGCCAGATTCTTTTCAAAAAGTTTTAAAAATATCCATTGAGTCCATTTATAATAATTGGGATCAGTAGTATTGATTTCCCGCGACCAGTCAAAAGAAAAACCCAGTGATTTTAATTGGCGGGTAAAATTAGCGATATTTTTTTCAGTAGTCGCTTTAGGATGAGTGCCGGTTTTAATGGCATAATTTTCCGCTGGCAAACCAAAAGCGTCCCAGCCAATGGGAAATAAAACATTATAGCCCTGCATGCGGCGTTTGCGGCTGATAATATCCATGGCCGTAAATGAGCGCGGATGGCCGCAATGCAAGCCTTCAGCTGACGGATAAGGAAATTCAATCAAACTATAAAATTTGGGCTTCTTGGAAAAATCTTCAGCTTTATATAATTCTTTTTCCTCCCAATATTTTTGCCACTTAGGCTCTATTTTGGCTGGATTATATTGTTCCATATTTTTACTGTAAAATCTGTTATTTAATTAATTCTTGCTTTAAATCTAAAATTCAAATAATCAAACTCAAAACAAACTCAAATTTAAAATGTTCAAATGCTCAAAGCTATATTTTGAATTTTGATTTTGAAAAACTTGGATTTGTTTGGGATTTTAGATTTTGTATTTTGGGTTTTACTCGGAATTTTTCAAAATTGTCCCAAAAATCTTTATCAGCTCCATGGCATCATTGAGTAAAAATTCTCTTTCTTTTTCATATTGCTCACTTGGTTCACTAAGCCTTAACCAATAAATGGTTTCTTTTGATTCTTTGCGGCAAATGCGTATTCTCATTTTAAAGTCTTTTTTACCTAATGATTCATTGGCTTCGATGTAATTTGCTCCGACTGAACCTGAAGATCTTATTCCCTGTTTTGAATATTCAATATTAGAAATAGATCTTGACAAAGTCTTCATGTAATCCCTTGTCCTTTTAGCAAATTGGAAAGTTCTTTCTTCTATGTCGAATCTTGGTTTTGAATTTTGAATTTCCATATTTGTATTTGTTTTAGGTTTTAGGTTTTAGATTTTGTGTTTTGGATTTACCTACAGTTTACGCTAAAATTAAAAATTTTTCAAATTAAAACTTTCTGCAATTTATAGGAATGACAATGACTTAACATGCCAAAATATGATTGGCTTACTTGCTCAAAGGTGTTTCTTGAAATTTCACCTAAAACACACTTTCTCTGCCTAATTGCCATCTTTTTAAACATCCTTTTCTTTATTTTTGTTCGTAATATTCTATAATAGGCAAAACTATATAACCTAAGAAGGCAATGCATTGGCAGTATCTTCCCAAGCAATAATTTCCGCTTGTCATATTCAAAAAATTATCGCGCAAAACTTTTTTAGCACCACCCTGGGGGGTTGGGGGTGGCAACTAAGCGTGGAAAATAGTACCACGAACCAACCATCTGCACTAGCGCATTTGCCACCCCCAAAACTTTTTTGCTTACTTTTTTAGTTATAAAAAAGTAAGAAGCAAAAATGATTACTAATTACCTTTGGTAACTGCAAGAAAAGTCGTAAAACTGAATTTAAGGTCTTGAATTCCTTCTTCCAAAATTTCCATCTCATAAAGCTTGGCCGCGCCTTTTGTAAAAAGCGCGGCAAATTAATTTAAAAGGAGCTTTAGTTTTTTAAAGCTCCTTTTTTATGTTTTCGACGCTCTGCTTCTCTTTCAAGCCAAAGCTGAAAACTGATATTAAAGCTGCTGTCCGGCCAAAAAACCCGCCTGTACATAAAACTTTTTTCCGGCTTGTCAACCGCATACGAATTTAAAAAACTCAAGGCATTTATTTTGCCTTTAGTCAGTATTCGGCCGATCATCTTGCCTGAAAAAACCGCAAACTGAAAACCTTTATTTTCCAGCTTATAACGCACCCTGCCAAGACGCTTAAAAGCCAAAGGCTCATCCAGTTCAAATTGCAATTCAACCAAATTACCGCGATCCAATCCTGGAATAAAATCATCCGGTTCCAGAATAACCGGATAATCAGGATCCTGAAAAAAGACAAAAGCCAGCAAATAGCCAAGTTCATGAGGAAAACGAAAAATTACAAAACGCGAATCATCATCCAGATAATAATAAGTGTCTGGATCGCCAAAATAATAAATTAAGGTATCCAGGCTGCAGCCGTGCAGAGAAAGCGAAGAGTTGCCAATAAAAAGAACTCCCTTTTCCAGTTTCGGCAATTCCATGTCCACCTCCTTTGAAAAAAATTTGAATTTAAGTTAATTTTTTTGCAGCTTACACCATTTAACAATATAATTCAAATCAATCGCCTTTTTTTATTGAAATAATTTATTTTTGCACTTAAGCTGAGCCGCCTAAATTAACTGCGTCTAAAAAAACTTAAGACAATTGCATAATACACTCTCCGACCATAATTTCAAAACCAGCTGTTTTGGCCATTTTTACTGCCTGATCATATTCAGAGCCAGGCTGGAACCAAATCCGATTTAAATTCAATTCAACACAATCCTGTACAATTTTCTGGGCATTTTTTTCACCAACAACCAAAACAACCACATCAGGCCGATCATCTAATGATATTAAATCAGGATAACATTTTAATCCCGAAATTTCATTATAATTCGGATTTATAGGAATAACATTATAGCCTTTATTTTTTAAATCAATTAAAACTTTATAGCCATATTTTTCATGGTTTTGAGTCGCGCCAGCAATGGCATAAATAAAATCCGAATTAATAAATTTGTCTAAAATTTCTTGCTCCATAATAAGAAATGATTTAAAGTCTTAAAAATCTGTTTGGCTTAATTATATTTTTTACACTTCTTATTTGTTTTTTAATTCCTGTTTTCATAATAACAAATTTGCCAAAAAAATAAAGAGTTATTTTTCAAAACTCCTTATTTTTTAAGGACTTGGAAAATTTTTAGGTTTTATTTGACCAGTCCAATACCGGTGTTTTTTTGCCTTTTTTCTGCTGCAGGTATTTATAAGCGGATAAAGCTGCTTTGGCTCCCTCTCCAGCCGCAATAATTATTTGTTTGTATTCGCCAAAAGCCACATCACCAGCCGCAAAAATACCCAATTCGCTGGTGCGGCAATAATCATCAATAATAATTTGCTGTTTTTCATCCAATTCAACCGCTTGCCTGACAGGGCTGGCATTGACAATGTGGCCAATTTCAATAAAAACACCTTCAACTGCCAGTTCTTTAATGCTTTCATCCTGCAAATTTTTCACTATAATTTTATTGACAAACTTATCACCTTTAATTTCCTGCACAACTGTATGCAAAACTAATTCAATGTTATCCATTTTTTTAACTTTTTCAACCAGAATTTCCTCGCCCCGGAATTCATCGCGGCGGTGGATTAAATAAACTTTTTGGGCTATTTTGGAAAGATATTCAGCCGCGTCCAAAGCAGAATTGCCGCCGCCCACCACAGCCACTATTTTATCTTTATATAATGGCGCGTCGCAATTAGCGCAATAAGTCACCCCCTTATTAAGAAATTCCTTTTCACCCGGCACGTCTAAATTGCGAGGGGTTACGCCAAAAGATAAAATTAAAGTCTGCGCCTGATATTTATTGCCAGCCGAGGTTTCTACCTCAAAAAAATTATTTGCCTTGCCCACTTTAATAACTTCTTCATATTTAAACTGGCTGCCGAATTTTTCAGCCTGCTTTTTCATTTGATCAGTCAGCTCAAAACCGCCTATTTCCTCAAACCCGGGATAATTTTCTATTTTAGGCACAGTAGCAGCCTGGCCGCCAATATCTTTAGTCAATATTAAATTATTTAATTTGCGGCGAGAAGCATAAATGCCAGCTGTTAAACCAGCCGGACCCGCGCCTATAATTATCAAATCATAAATATTTTCCTTCATAATAATTTTAAATTATTAATTTTTAATCAATTTTCAATATTAAAATTTTAAATTTAAACATTTAGATTTCAATTAAAATTTAAAGGGTAAAGTCCGATTTTCGGACCAATTAATCGTTAATAATTAGCTTATATAAGCGTTTTTCCTGTTCTTTTAAATTTAAATTTCTGTTATTA
>DSBA01000031.1 GCA_011046145.1 Candidatus Uhrbacteria bacterium
ATTATTATGGCAGTCATCTATCCGAACAAATTTAATTTCACCTTTTTTAGCTTTTGTCAAAATTTTTCTGATTTTTTTTAAAAACAAATCAATGCTTTTCTTTCTCCAATAATAACCTATTACGGGCGTAGCATCAAAATACTTAAAGCCCCTATTTCTAAAATCCAAAAAAATATCATAAAATTCTCTTATTTCTTTGAAAGAATTACCAACGGTAAATTTTATCCTAAGCCAATTTTTTATTTTATGGACATCTAAAAAATTTTTATCAGCAAAAATTTTTTCCCAACCGGGGTAAATGCTCCACGACAACTTTACGCCTAATCTTTGGAAAAAAAACATATCCTGCTTAGTTAATAACCTTAAATTGCTTGGCATGCCAATTATAGGCAAAGGCCCATATTTTTTACGGATATAAATAATAATTTTTCTTAAAATTAAACGACTAAGCAAAGGCTCGCCGCCCATGATAATAATCTCTTTATTCTTATATTGTTTAGCATTACTATTGCCCAAGAAAAAATCAACTGCTTTTTTAGCAGTTTTATAATCTATCTCGCTTTGCCCTTTTTGCACATAACAGAAAGGGCAATTGAGATTGCATTTATTATTAATTTGTAAGACTAATCTATTTGTCATCAAATCATATTATCTCCCCCGCAATTTTAAAAGCAAATTATTTGATCAGGATTATAATACAAATAATTTTCCAAACAATAATTATCATTATTATAATTATGGAAGACTTTACATGAATTTTGAGAAAGTCCTATCGCAGAATATTCATTGCCTAATTTCTCACAGAATTCATAATCATTATTTATAAAAGAAATATACTGCTCCTGTAAGGATAAGCAACCATTTAATTCCAAACCTTCTTCTAATTTATAAGATTCGTCATCGCAATTAGAAACGCCGGGCATAAAAAAAGTTTTAAAATAAAATTGGCAAAGCGGAGGACTGGTTGTTATAGCTGAAAGAATTTTATCTTGATTAATTGCCTTTTTGTAATATGTATCACAAAACAAATCATCTAGCACTGTCAATTCAATCCCGCAATTTTCTAAAAAAGCCCAGTCGCTAAAACCTATTTCCAGATCCCGCCATTCTTTTATATTAAATTCACAGCGGCCGGATTGTCTGCTTCTTTGTAAAAAACTACTAATCATATATCCATTTTGATTAAATGCCAGTCTGCAAGTATGATCTGCGCCTTGATAACCGTCAAATTCCTCCAGAAAATCGTCATCATAATATGGCCACAATAAATCTTCTTCAATATCTCTGGCAAGTTGGCAATAAGACAAATCTTTATACATAAGTCCTAGACAAGTAAAATAAAAAGTTAAAGTATTATTGTTGTATGCTTCATCGTTATCAGTTTGCAAAGCATCATTATAATATTTTAGGTACAATTTTTTGAAAAAATCTTGAAGATCTTTAGGATCATCTTTAAATATATCAATCCAATCTCGTATTGCAAAACATTCCTCTTTTTCAGGTTCTGGTTCAAAAACTATTTTTTCTTTATAACTAAAAAAATACCAAATTCCTAAGGCTAAAACTAAAACCATTAAAACAATAATAATTCCTAATAAAATTTTTATGCTTTTTGACATATGAAACAATTAATATTTTACCATGAAGTTGAATGGCATGAATGATGCGAGCCGTGCGAGCCGTGCGAACCATGCGAACCATGCGAACCATGGGAACCATGGGAGCCATGCGAACAATGAGAACCAGTGTTACCATCATTATGAACAAAATTATTATGGCCATAACGAAAAGTCGCTGCCTTCTGAACATCAGTTCCGCCCTGATTTTTACATTTACCAGTACAGCTCCTAGCTCCTCCACCACTATCACAAGCTGGCGCGGCCTCTGCTTCTTCAGCCAAAATACCCAAAGCTGTCACGCCAATACCAAGCATAATAATATCTTTTTTGGTAATTTTGCCTTCCTCGTCGCTTAGAAATTCCTGAAACTTCTTTTTTAGTTGTGGTATTTTATTTTTCATAGGTTTTTAAATATTTGGATAATATTTAACGTTTGATTCGACTACCTACTATACTCCCGCAAATACACAAATCTTGCTACAAATTTCACAAATAAAGAGATAACCTAATTTGTGTTATTTGTGAATAGATTTGTAAATTTGCTGATTAAAAGTAGGATTGAAAACCCTTAAAAATTTAACGCCCGTAGGTGTGAAATTGGCCAAGATCGCCAATCTTTTCCCACTGATTTTCAAATATTCCTTTACCTGTTCAATATTTCTCTTATTGAAATAATTGCCTTTTTTTATTTCTAATACAATTTTATCATCAATAATAAAATCTATAAATAATCTGCCAATAACTTTTCCTTTATAAACCAGATTATAAGGGACTTGTTTTTTAAAGTTTAGCTTTTCTAAGTGTAATTCTCTTTCAATTGCATTCTCATAATATTTTTCCTTATAACCATAGCCAAGATCATTATAAACAGTAAATAAAATACCTACAACTATATAACTTAATTCCTTATAAATAACTTTGCCTTCTCCCATATTTTTATCTCCCCCAAATACACAAATCCTCTTACAAATTGTACAAATATCCAGTCAGCCAAGCATACTTCATCATTTGTAATATTTGTGTTTAAATTTGTAAATTTGCGGGGCATTCCAATTTGTGTTATTTGTGAATATATTTGTAGATTTGCGGGTTACCTGTAGATTTCCCTGGTTTGGGACTTTTCCACCCATTCTGTGAAAATGTCTTTGTTTTTGCGGTTTTTCAGCTTAATAAACAAATATTCTATGATTGCCTCATCTATCATGTATTTTACATTATTTTTCGGCGCTTGGAAAATATTGTTATACACAGAATAATTATAAACCGGACAAATGCCTATATAGGGCTGGTAAACATTGTCTTCATAGCCGGCCTGGCCATCAGTGCAGGAAGCCAGGCAAATTGATTTGCAAAGATCATTATTGATTAATTGCTCAAAATTATTTTTATTGATATTGCCCAGCTTAAACATCTCATCGCCCATTCTGGAAATCATCCTGCCTTCATCACAAGTATAAACATCGCCATTGTAATTATAAGCCAGTTGGCCAATGCCAGCTCCGCAAGGCGAACGCATATCAAGATTATTAATGTCTTTATTAAATAATATCTTAATCAAATAAGTGACGGCCATAAAATCATAAAAATGCCTGCCCTGATAATTTTTTTCCAAAATATAGTCTAAAGCGTTTTTATAAAAATCAATATATTCCTCGGGCGTGTACCAAATTTTATCCTTGGCATTTAAAGCAAAGCCAAAAGGGTTTAAATAACGCAGATAAATGGTTTTAAACCCTAATTTAATGTAAGTATCAATAACCTGCTTGTAATTGGCCAAAGTCTTTCTGGTGACAGTAATCAGGGCTCCAACCCGGTAATAATTTTTCTTTTTGCCTTTATATTTGGCTTTATAAGCCTTGTCAATTTTTTTAATCCAATTGACAGCCTGCTTAAAGCTGTTACCGTCAAGATAAACGCGGTTATAATTATGGGTTTCCTCGTCGCCGTCCAAAGACGTGCAGATATTGACTTCATTATTCAATAAAAAATTCATTTTTTCTTCATCCATCACGCTTAAATTGGAAACAAAACGAATTTGCAGGTTCTTTTTCTCTAATTTATTTTTCTCTCGAGCATATTGAACAATAAATTTGACCACGGGCCAGTTCAAAAGCGGCTCTCCGCCCTGGAATTCAATGGCGACCGCGTCATTAGGAGTTTTGAAAATATTATCAACGACTTTTTTGGCTGTGGCCATGTCCATATCCAGGCTTTTATCATCTGTTTTGCCGGCGCTGGCATGGCAATAAACGCAATTATGGTTACAGCGCAAAGTCACAACAATAATGTGCAATGAAGGGCCGAATTTCAAAAATCTATTTTTATCTCTGTATTTTTCAATTAATTGCGCCTGATAATTTTTATCTTTAATGAACAAATTTTTTTTCAATCCCTGATAAATTTTTTCTTTTCTATTTAATTTTCCGGTAATGAATTTTTTAAAATCAGTTTCACTTAAAAAAGCATATTTGCCAATGTCATTGGTCAGTAAATAATCGCCATTTAGCTTTTTAAAGCGGAAAAAACCGACTGATTTGCTATCTAACTTTTCAATTGTCTTTAGATCCAGCATACTATCTTAAACGTTTAATTAAATTTTATCCTTTAAAATTCCAGGTTTCGAAAGATTAGTCAGTAATACAATTGTAATACTTAGTAAAACAATTGTATTACCATTATATTACTATTGTTTTACCAAAATATTTATTTAATTTTTAGTGCTTCCAAATCAACTAGGACATTAGTCCTAAAACATAATTAGCAAATTCATCCGATAAAATATTTTTAACTTCTTTATCTGTTTTATCCATCTTTACTTCAATATAATTGCCAGCTTCTTTAAGGCTAAAATCAGCCAAATTTTTAAACTCCTCAATTGCCTTTTCAACCGCCTCCAGCGTATATATTTTTTTATTAAATTTAATTGATTGCATAGATAAATGATAAATTACAGATTACAGATTACAGATTGCAGATTGCAGATTACAGATTGCGGATTACAGATTTCGGAGTTCAAAATTATTTCCCCTTTTTACTCATCTTCCCCTTTTTGCTCTTTTTCCCCTCCAAATTTTGTTCTTCCCAAGTCTTGGCAATTCCTAAAGGATCTTCCTGCCAGTCTTCTTCCTCAACTTCTTTTAAAAGCTCGTCAACTTCATTGGGCACTGCGTTATAAAGCGCCTGAGAAACAATGTATTCCCTGATTTTGGCATTAGTCTGGCTGACTTTTTCCCGCAAAAGCTGATTTAACAGCTCATTATAAAACTCGCCTGCTATTTTTTCTAAATCAACCGGCTCTTTATCCTCCGAAGCTTTTTTATCCGCCATAGCTTTAGCGGAGGCGGAAGCAAAGGAGGATTTCTCTTTCATAATAACCACAACTTCCTTTTGGGGATCTCCATCAAGTAATATATAAACTTTGTCCAAAAACAAATAAGCTGCCTGATAAACCGCGCTCAAAGAATATATTTTAGTATTTATTTTAAATTCCAGCAGATTGTCTTTAATTTTAAATCTAAAACTTTTATTATCTGTCATTATTTTAATCTGACAATTTTTAAATTTTCAATTAATAAACTCTTTTATCTTGCGCGACAGCAAACCATTTTTCCTTCATTTACATTTATATCAAAAATCCAGTATCCTGCCTCACAACATGTTCTATTGGCCCTACCCGTTTCGCCGCTTGTATCATAACAATAATCCATAGTATCCGCATCCGCTGGGATAGCCATATCTTGAGTACATCTGCTTCTTCCTTTTGCATCACTCCGACTAACTAAATTTTTATCTTTTTCAAAAAGGATGGGATATTCCCAGCTTTTTACATAGCAAAAATCTTTACCGCCTATCTTAATGGAATCAACGCTGGCAGTCCCGCCGCTAGCAATGGTTAATTTTGTATCCCCTGGAATAATAAGAACACCGCTTAAAGCATTAGCCAAAACCCGCTCAACCTCAATAGTGCCTGATAGTGCTGTAGTAGCCCTGAAACTTAAACCATTATTTATCATAAAATTTTGGTTCATTTTTATTTTATTAGCCTCCAAAATTAAGTTGGCGCCAGAAGTAAGCGGAACAATCTGAAAAGCATTATTGCTTTTAACCAATATCTGATTGGTTTTTAAAAAACTCTTTCCGCCGCTAACACCCATTTGCCTCACATTATCAGTATCAGTAAAAAAGCTATTAGCAGTCCAAAAAACCAAATTATTAGAAACCGCAAAAGAATTAGGTATTTCTTCAAAAGCGCTGCCAACCAAAAAATAATTGCCGCCAGGCTTTAAAAGCGAATCAATTAAAAAATAATTGCGGGCCGAATCATAATTCAAACCTGCCCATGCAACCGAAGCAGAAGTAAAAAACAAGGCTAAAATCAGACAAATTTTAAATATCTTAGTCATATCTAAAAATTAACATCTAAATAAGCGCAAACTTTCCCGCCCAAAAGGCAAGGGCTGCCTGAAGATTTATGACCACAATTAAAAATACATTCTCCATTGCTATAATAACAAGAAGGCCTATTAGCCTTTCCGCATGATGTAGCAAAATCAGGCGGACATTGGGCTGCTGTTATCCTAAATGTTTTGTCTTGATAAATACCTGGACCTCCTCTTTCTATAGAACGACAATTCGTAGTTATTGCTACTTTCCGAGCTAAGTCCTGATTTTCGAGATTTCCAATAGGCCCCAAATCAATTTGACCAAAAGCTATATTATTGCCACTGAAAGTAATTACATTGCCAGACAAAGAATCTAAACCGCTTAAATGCAATGTGCCAGTCTTTAACTCATTCAAATTACAATCATCACTTCCGTCATTAGCAAAACAGCCAGAAATCCGGACCGGCGAGCCTGTATTAACTTGGTTTTGGGCGTCAAAAAGTATTTCTTCAGTGGCAAAAATTTTATTAACATTTATCTGATTAAAATCAGTTTTAACAGCCTCCAGGGCAGTCGGGGTCCAAATCAAAGCTTTGTTTTGGCATATGGTATTGGCTTCTTCATCTGCGCAAAAATTAAAAGCAGAATTAGCGTCTAAAATCAGCTGGTTTTCAATTAAAACATCACCGGGCAACCCTGTTCTGCCTGAAATTTCTTTTTCAGCCAAAAAATAACCGCGGATATTTATATTATCAAAAATAAAAAGCTCATTGCCTTTTTCTAAAAAATAACCCCGGCCTTGGGCAAAAGCAAAATGATTGAACGCGCCAACCAAAGCAACCATGCTTAAAAAAAGACAAATTTTATAAATTTTAGGCATTTATAATGCTAAATTAATGATTCTTAAAGGTTGGAATTTTATGCCATCATCCATTGTTTCAAATCTTAAATTGGGAACAGACAAATCTATATTGCCACTAATCTCGTTTGCCTTTAAAGTATTAGTAAAAACGCTCTTTTCTGTGCCTGAATCAATACTCCTACCAACTCCTAGATTTTTATTATCTGTCAAAATTAACTTGCCCGTAAAATTGACCGAAACGCCGCTTAAGCTGATATTGCTATTTGTAGATTTAAGGTTTAAGCTATCGCCTCGCAATTCATCAATTCTTAAAAAAGTGTTGCCACCCAAATCACCGATCAGGATATTACAAGCTACTTGCGGATAATTAGGACAGTTAAATCCCATGTATTTGCGGACATAAAGGTCGCGGTCAACAATTTTTACCCTGCCGCCGTCAACCATTTCCAAATCATTTACCCCCATATCTGACATTTTCAAGCCTTTATCAACTATTCTAACATTATCCCAAAAAATTACTTTATCTTCATCTTCATAACTGACAAAACCAACTGCCTGAACAACCAAAATACTGCCCAGCAATAAAGCGGCAGAAACCAGACAAATTGTTGTAATTTTATTTAATTTCATAATTCATAATTTCCCCTCTTACCCATTTTACCCTTCTTCCCCCTTTTTTTTCTTTCTTATTAAAACCATCATCACTATCGGCGCCACCAGCCAGAAAAACCGGGCCGGATCAGAAACAAAAGAATTTCTCATGCCTGCTGAAAGATTGTTTTCCAGCATTTCCCTGGGCAAATATGACATTAAAATGCTTAAAATAAGACCCACATGAAAAAAACTAAAAACCATTGACTGCCACCAAGCCCCGGAACTGTCAGAGCTGGCAATTGTCCGCAACAAGGCTCCGCGGGAAAGCAGGAAAAATAAAATTATAAAAATACCGACAAAAACCGTGAATTTAAAAATTGAAGCGTTATTATAGGAAATTTCAGCGGAAAAATTATTCAGATAAGGCGCTGTATTGACAATAGCCAGCGACATATAAATGCTGACCAAAATAACTATAATTCTATTGCGCCCCAAAGACAAGCCGTATAAAAATGCGGCAACCACAAAAAATAATATTATAAACAAATCCCAAGTCGGGCTGCTCCAATTAAGGTTGGAAATAAAATCCATGCCTGTGGATATCTATTAATTTTTATTACTTTTATTATAGCATAAAAATCCTTGTCAAACAAAATTTTAGGCCCAAAAATGCCTTATACACACGACGTAGGCGCGACACTAATGTCGCGCCTATAAAATTAATGAATATTTTACGTATTTTGGACCTAAAATTTTATATTCCCTCCTCTTTTAATTTTTCCAACAATTCTTTCTGCTTTTTATTCAAATTTTTCGGAATTTTAACCTTGATTTCCACCAAATGATCGCCACGACCAAACCTTTGAAATTTTGGCACGCCTTTGCCTCTAAGGCGAAAGACCTGGCCAGACTGGGTGCCGGCGGGAATTTTTAAATTCACTTCGCCGTCAATTGTTAAAATTGGCACTTTGACGCCCAAAGCCGCTGTCGTAAAATCAATTTCTGCTGAACTTAAAATATTATCGCCTTGGCGCTTAAATTCAGAATCTGGTTTGACATGTACATGAATATACAAATCGCCAGAGCGTCCACCTTTAATCCCAGCCTCGCCCTGGCCTGACATTTTCAAAGTCATGCCATTATCAATGCCCGTCGGAATCTTGACTTCTATCTTATCTTTTTCCTTAACCCGTCCCTGGCCTTGGCATTTACTGCAGGCTTTTTCATAAGTTTTGCCTTCACCTTGGCAGTCAGGGCAGGTCGTCAAAGTCTGCATATTGCCTAAAATAGTGCGCTGAACAGAATGCACTGAACCTTGTCCCTGGCAGGTTTTACATTCAGTAATTTTTGTGCCAGGTTCAGCGCCATTACCCTTGCATTTATCGCAAATAATTAATTTGTAAAGCTCAATAATTTTGTCCGTCCCAAAAACAGCTTCTTTGAAATCTAAATGTAAATCAACCTCAATATCCCGGCCGCGTGTTGTTGTTTTTCTGCGGCGGCTAGCGCCCCCAAATCCAAACCCGCCGCCAAACATCTCGCCAAGAATGTCACCCAAGTCCCCCATATCAAAATCAACATTGCTATAAGTTGCTCCGCCCCCTCGCGCTGCGCGCATAAAATCTTCCCAATTCATGCCGCCGCCAAAACCGCCTTGCTGGTCAAAAGTAGAGCCGTATTGGTCATATTGCTGTCTTTTTTGATCATTGCCCAAAACCTGATAAGCTTCATTAACTTCTTTAAACTTTTTTTCGTCCCCGCCTGGCTTGTCAGGATGATAAAGATGGGCCTTCTCGCGAAAGGCCTTTTTGATCTCGTCTTTAGTGGCGTTTTTGGCAACGCCGAGTATTTGATAATAATCTTTGGGCATAATTATTTAATTCGGGCGAAAACGGCCAAAACATATTGTTTTGTAGGCGAAACGACGTCGTTTCTCCTACGGTATAAAACACCGGCCATTTTCGCCCAACGATCTTTTACCTTTTTTTATTAAAATAATCCTCAATATCCTTCAAAAATTCCTCATTTTCCGTTAATCCCGTATTCTGCAAAATTTGTTTGACAAACTCAACTATTTCCACGGGCTTAAACATATTTTCCGGCCCGCCCGGCAGTTTATCCTGGTACTGCCATTTTTTGTATTTGGAAAATATCTGATCATGGCTGACCGGCACTGAAACCAAAATCAAATCATCAACTTCTTTCAAATTTTTAAGCGAACGAGCTACTTGCCGCTGTTTTTTGCGAAAATCTTCTGACTTAGCGCTTTTTAAAGTAAACTGAATCCCCAAAGTCTTCTCTTCACCCGCCAAAGCTTCAGCGGAGACGGGAATATCTTCAAAGCCAACGCCTCTTTTCTTTTTTGGCAAATGAATAATAAAATCAATTTTCTCTTCAACATCCTCAACCACGGTTGCTTGTTCAACTTTAATCCCCCATTTTTGAAGATCAACAGAAATTTTAGCCAGCAAATTATGAATCATTTTTTCAAAAAGCAAACCAGCTGATTCTCCGCCGCCTTTGGCCATATCTGCCTGCACTTTTTCATAAGTAGCCCGGTAAAAATCGTCCAACTGGTCTTTTTCCAGTTTAGTGCGCTGAATCAATAATTGCTGATCATAAAGCTGGCTAACTTGCGCTTGATAAACAGCCTCTGAATATTTTTTTTGCATCTCTGCTGGCACATTATCAGCTAATTGATAATAAATACCCCAATTTATATCTGAGATCAAATCACCCAAACTGGCTTTAATTTGATAATTTTTCTCTGGATGACGCATAGTAAAAAATTCACCTTCTGCGCCATAATTAATATTTCTTGTTTCAAGATTGGCCGGTAAATTCTCGCCTTCTTCCAATTTCATTAATAACCTCTGTTTGGCTAATTCCAAATCAAATATTCTGCGTTTTGGGCTATCTCCATTGCCATAAAACTCTTTGATTTTATTTTTAATCTGGGAACGATTTTGTTTGGCTTCGCCAGTATCCGCGCCTTCCAATTCCAAACGCTGGCGCGCTAATTGGCTGGCCTGGTCATAATCAAAACTTGGCTCCTTCTCTTGCTCAAATTGTTGTTCAAAATTGGACATAGATATTGGTAATTGGGTTATTAGGTTATTGGGTAATTAGGAATTGGAAAAATTATTTTACTAGGCGAAAACAGCCGACATCCCTTAATATTACCGACGGCTTTAGCCGTCGATCGCCTCCTAAAGGAAGCTGTAATATTCTTTGGCTATTTTCGCCCAACGCCTTTACACTAACGGAAACGGTATCCCTTTTGGCGGCTCAGCCTCATTAATGAGCCCAAAACTCTGTTCATACTTGGCAATGTTGTCCTGTAATGCTTTAACAATTCTTTTCATATGCCCTGGACTGGTAATTACCCTGGCATTCATAATGCCTTGGGGCGGCGCCACATTGGCAAAATCCAAAATAAACTCTTCCCTGGTGTGCATCACCTGCATCATGTTGGCATACTTACCAGCCAAAATTTCATCGGTGATTTTGATGTTGATTTTTTGCGGTTCGTTTGGTTGGGACATAAAATTAAATTATTTTAAAATACTTTGCTTTATTTGTTATTGTCATCTTTCCTTTCCTCAAATTCCCCTCTGTGTTTTTGGAGTTATATGAGGTTGTATGAGGTTATATTAGGTTAGATGAGGTTGGGCAAAAATTATTTATTTTCCTCACCTTCTTTCTTCTCTTCAAATTCCCCCTCCTCCGGCCCTTTCTTTTCCTCATCTTTCTTGGGTTCTTCAGCCCCACTTTGTTTGCCTGCATCCGCCGACTTGTCCGCCGAAGCATTTGCGGAGGCGGATTGGGCCTTATACATTTCTGCTCCCACTTTCTGCGCTGCCTGCATAACAGCGTCATTAGCTTTTTTAATAGCTTCAATGTCTTCGCCATCTTTAACTTTTTTCAATTCTTCAACTTTATCTTGTACTTCTTTTTTTAAATCAGCATTAACTTTATCGCCCAAATCTGCCAAAGATTTTTCAGTTGAATAAATCAAAGCATCAGCCGAATTGCGAGCTTCAATCAATTCGCGTTTTTTCTTGTCTTCTTCAGCGTGCATTTCCGCTTCTTTTTGCATTTTTTCCACTTCTTCCTTAGAAAGGCCAGAAGAAGCAGTAATAGTAATTGACTGCTCTTTATTAGTTGCTTTATCAACTGCTTTAACATTAACAATACCATTAGCATCAATGTCAAAGGAAACTTCAATTTGCGGCACGCCGCGCGGCGCAGGAGAAATACCAGATAAAATAAAACGGCCTAAAGACTTATTATCAGCTGCCATTTCACGTTCACCCTGCAAAACATTGATTTCCACTGAAGTCTGGCCATCAGCAGCTGTTGAAAATATCTGCGATTTGGAAGTCGGAATTGTTGTATTTTTTTCAATTAATTTTGTGCAAACCCCACCCAATGTTTCAATGCCCAAAGACAACGGCGTAACATCAAGCAAAAGCACGTCTTTAACATCACCCTGCAAAACACCAGCCTGCACAGCCGCACCAATTGCCACGACTTCATCAGGATTAACTCCCAGATGAGGCTTTTTGCCAAAAAATTCTTCAACTTTTTTCTGGACCAAAGGCATTCTAGTCATGCCGCCGACCATTACGACTTCTTCAATTTCATCTACCTTAAAACCAGCATCAGCCAATGCTTTTTTAACCGGCTCTAAAGTTTTATCAACCAATTCACCTACTAATTCTTCCAGTTTGGACCGGCTGATTTTCATGACCAAATGCAAAGGCGCACCGTCTTTGCTTTGAGTTATAAAAGGCTGGTTGATTTCAGTTTCCGTTGAAGTAGAAAGCTCAATCTTGGCTTTTTCAGCTGATTCTTTAATCCGCTGCAAAGCCATTTGGTCTTTTGACAAATCAATGCCGTTTTCTTTTCTAAACTGGTCAATTATCCAATCAATAATTTTTTTATCAAAATCATCACCACCCAAATGAGTGTCGCCATTGGTTGATTTAACCTCAACAGTATCAGCTGTCACATCTAAAATTGAAATGTCAAAAGTGCCGCCGCCCAGATCATAAACCGCGATCTGCTGATTTTTCTTTTTATCAAAACCATAAGCCAAAGCAGCAGCTGTAGGCTCATTAATAATCCTCTTAACTTCCAAGCCAGCGATTTTACCAGCGTCTTTAGTCGCCTGCCTTTGCGAATCATCAAAATAAGCCGGCACCGTAATAATCGCTTCAGTAATTTTTTCGCCTAATTTTTCTTCAGCATCAGCTTTCAGCTTCTGCAAAATCATGGCTGAAATTTCCTGCGGCGTGTATTCTTTATCTCCCATTTTAACTTTAATTCCTTCTCCTGCTTTAACAAGTTCATAAGGCAATGTTTCTTTGTCGCGCTGAACTTCAGGATCATCCCAGCGCCTGCCAATCAGACGCTTGATGGAAAAAATAGTATTAGTCGGATTAGTCACAGCCTGCCTTTTGGCCAGCTGGCCGGCTAAACGTTCGCCTGTTTTTGAAACAGCCACAATAGAAGGCGTTGTTCTCATGCCTTCTTTATTTTCCAAAACTTTTGGCTGGCCACCCTCAATGATAGCCATGCAACTGTTGGTTGTCCCCAAATCTATTCCTAAGATTTTACTCATATTGTTTTTAAG
>DSBA01000050.1 GCA_011046145.1 Candidatus Uhrbacteria bacterium
GTATTGGGTTATATGAAGTTTTATGAGGTTGTATTAGGTTATATGAAGTTTTATGAGGTTGTATTAGGTTATATGAGGTTGTTTTGGGTTTTAAAAGCAGCAAAAGTAAATTTAAGGTGGCGAGAAAATATATTATAAGAAAAGCCGGCGGAATAACTTGCCATGGTGAGCGGATAGCGTCGATGGTTTGGCAGGTAAAAAGAATATAAATAGCGGTCGCAAATAAGATTAGATAGCTAATTTTTAAAATTATAGATGATAGATTACGGGTTATAGATTTTAGATTGCAAAATAAATTTTGAATTCTGCTTTCTTGCCAAGGCTTAAACAGAGGCAGGCATTTTGAATTTTGAAGTTTGGAATCAAAAATTAGAATTACAATTGAAATTGCAGAAAATAAAAGGCTGACGCTTAACTGATTAAGCTGGTAAAAATAATAAACAATGGCGCCTAAAAAAGAATAGGCGGAAATCAGGGACAGCATGCCAAAAATAAGCTGCCAGCCGATATTTTGGGCTTTAAAAATTATTTTTCCGAGAGAAAATCCAAAGATAAGGAAATAAAGCAAACCTAAAATCAAGCCGGCTATTGCTGATGCAATCCAGTTTATATTTAATAAAATGGCTAAAATTAGCAAAAAAAATAGAAATATTTTGATGAATTTATTCATGGTTTAATTTTAGCAATATTTTACGAATAAAAAAAGCCCTGAAATTACTTTATTTCAGGGCATAAAATTCTTTAGCTGCTATAAGGCTCAATTCGCGGGCCATTTTTAATTTGCCAGTCTTGATGGGCAAAATCATCGGAGGTAAGTTTTTGATTAGCGGATTTTCTATACAGTCCACATTTAATAGGATTCCGCAGTTTTAGGATGTAATGTCTTTGGTTAACATGAAAACTTACGCTGTGAACAGGAAACCATTCGGTTCCTATTTGACTAATACCGCCACCAAGGACAGTACCGATTTCCATGCCAGGCTGCAATAAGGCGGGCATGTTAATAAATTTGCTTGCCTCAAAACCTTCCCCACGGTAAATCAGCAGTACTTTCATTTTTTCCTCCTTATTCTTTAAGCTGCCATAATTAAATTATTGTATCATTAGTTCCAATGCGTGTCAAGACTTTTAAAAATTAGCTGATTTTGCTAAAATAAAAGGGAATAAGCCCTCCGAAATTGCAAATCTGTTACAAATGTATAAGACCATTAATCGGTTGAAGAATTTATGAAGGAGCGGGAGGTAAATTATAAGTTTTAAAGCGCGCTTAGATTAGGTGACTAAATATAAGTTTTTGTGAATATGTATTTAATTTGTGATTTCGCTGGGAATAAGTTAAATCAATGCAATTAATTAAGAAAAACAAACCAATCATTATCCTGTCAATTTTAGCGGTAATATTTTTTTTCATTTACTCGTTTTTAATTTTTGGCAATAGCGCGGCAAAATTTACCTGGCCTGATGAGACTGCCAATTATTTTTTTATTCAAAATTACATTGAGCATTCAACTTTCAAGGCGTCCGAACCATTGAATAATATTGCCGCCGGAATTATTAAACCGCGCAGCTTCAATGTTTATCAGGGTAATTTGGTGCCCGGTTCATTTTTGGGCTTACTTTTGGTTTATGGCGTGATCGGAAAAATTTTCGGCCTTGCCCTGGTAAAATTTTTAACCCCGCTTCTGGCTGTTTTGGCAGGCTTGTTTTTCTATAAAATTTTGTTAAAGATATTCAGGCCCAATATCGCTTTTTTGAGCGCTATATTATTTTTTATCAATCCTGCCTGGTGGTATTATGCCAATTTTGCTTTTTTGCCCAATATCGCTTTTTTGTCTTTTTTAATTATTGGCATTTATTTTTTGCTTGAAATTGGCAAAGATTCAAAGCGGAATAATTATTTATTTATTGGTTTGGGAGCATTTTTCATTGGCCTGGCTTTAACAATAAGAACCAATGAATTTTTGTGGGTTTTTGGCATTTTATTGCTTCTTTCGCTTGTTTATCATAAAAAAGTCAGATGGCAATATGTGTTTTTGTTTTTGGCTGTTTGTTTTTTGGTTTTTTTGCCGGTTTTTTGTTGTAACCAGGCAACCTATGGCGATTATTTATCTTTTGGCTATTTAAGGTTGGAACAAGGCGAGGATTTGATTGGCCAGTTGCCGGCTGAATTCCAGGCAAGCAGCTCAAAATTTTTTAATTTTATTAAATTTCTTGCCCTGCCTTTTGGCCTGCATCCCAATTTTATTATTAATAATTTTTATAATTATTATTTAAGTTTGTTTTGGTGGCTTTTTACGCCTGCTGTTTTGGGCATTTTTTGCCTGATAAAAAATTACCAAAAAAAAGAAAAAGCCATCTTATTTTTAATTTTTTTGGGAACAAGCCTTTATTTGTTTGTTTATTACGGCTCCTGGCAGTTTGAAGATCATTTTACTTTGTTTTTAAATAAGATGGGCACATCTTACGTACGCTATTTTTTGCCGGTTTATATTTTATCCCTGCCTTTTGCCGCTGTTTTTTATGCCAGCCTGGTCAAGTGGCTGAAAAACAAAAAAGCTGGAATTTTGTTAAGCCTTTTTTTAATTTTAAGTTTTATTTATTTCTCTGTTAATTTGGTTTATCTTTCAGGCAATGATAATCTGATCAAAGTCAAGCAAACGATCAGAGATTATGCCATAATCAGCCAAAAAGTTATTGATCTGACTGAAGAAAACGCCATTATTATTAGTGAAAGAAGCGATAAGATATTTTTTCCGGAAAGAAAAGTTATTGGCCGCTGGTATTTTGATGATTTGGATTATTGGCTGAATTTGCTTTATGCCGGCGTGCCTTTGTATTATTATGCTTATGAGGATGATGATTACATGGAAGAATTAAATGAAGAGGCTTATTATTACGGTTTTGAATTTGCTGATAAGATAGGCATTACAGCCAAAGAAAAACTTTATAAAATAAAAATTCTGGATTATGAAAATTTTTATTATGACTATGATTATGAATATGATGAAGCATATGACTATTACGATTATTATGAAATTTATTAAGGCGGTTATAATTATCGGGTCAGTTTGCCTGGTTCTGTTTTTAATTTTGCAGGATATGGCCTGGACAGGCAGGTTGGAAGTACAAACGGATTTTAAAAAGTTTACGCCGTTTTTTACTATTTTAAAACCGCAAGACAGGAACATAATCGGAGACTTTGCTTATATTAAGGGGGAACCGGCATATTTTGATCTTTATTTGCCGCGTGATTTTGATAAAGCGATATTGGAAATTGAGTATAAAAATGAATTTGGCTATCCGATCCAAATCGGGCCCAATGTCGGCCTGGAATGGGAATTAAAAGATTTAAGCGGGGATTTGCCTCCTGATGAAAATAATTTTATAATCCAAGGTGCGGAATTCGATCTTGAGGGCAAAAATATTAATAATGGCAAATTAAGATTTATTATTTCTTTACCGGGCTTATTTGAGCCTGAAAAAGGCGTTTATGTCAAAAATTTAAAAATAACTTTGCTGCGCGATCCGCTTTGGCAGGGAAGCGCGGCTGATAATTTAATAAGCTATTTAAAATATGCTAAAAATCAATTTTAAAGACAATAAAATTTTGCCGGCGGTTGTGCGGGATTTATTCCTTGCTGGTTTTGTGTTATTAGTTATTTTTTCTTTTTTGGAATTATTTAAGCCGCGGATCGTTACCAATTATTTAAATCTAGATATTTTTTTGTTTTTTTTGTTATTGCTTGGCGCTGTCGCGATTATGCACCAGAGGCAGGAAAAGAAAAAAATTAAAAAATTAAATTTTTTAGATTATTCAACAATTTGCCTGTTTTCTGTTTTGGTCGGAATCTTGATTTTTTATCTTACGAGAACAACGGGAATTTTCAGTTTTTTAATCGGTTTGGCAGGCGTTGTCATTTGTTATTTTTTTATTAGAGAAACCATGGAATATTAAAAAATAAATTATAATTTTTTTATGATTAAAGGAGTAATTATAAAAAAACTTGAAAAATTTGCTGACGAGCGCGGTTGGTTAGCAGAAATTTTTCGCAATGATGAAATAAAATACGAGCCGGCCATGGCTTATGTTTCCATCACCAACCCTGGAGTGGCGCGCGGGCCGCATGAGCATAAAAACCAGTCTGATTTTTTTGTTTTTTGGGGCCCGGGGAGTTTTGCTTTGTATTTGTGGGATAACAGAAAGGATTCAGAAACTTATGAACAGAGGCAAATAATTGAAGTTGGTGAAAAAAATCCCGTCGCTGTTTTGGTCCCGCCAGGTGTAGTCCATGGTTATAAATGCATTTCAAACGAACCGGCTTATTCTATTAATCTGCCTGATAAACTTTATGCCGGTGAATTTAAAAAAGAGGATGTTGATGAAATCAGGTGGGAGAAGGATCCTGATTCTCCATTTAAAATTGATTGAAAAAATAAAATAAAAACAAAATGCCCTCGCATAAAAATTCATTTAAACGGATTTATTTTTCAGGCGCGGTTTATTATGTTGTGATTAAGACTAAGAATAATTATCCGTATTTTAAAGAAAAGATTTTTTGTGATTTGTTTATTGAGAATTTAAAAATTTGCAAGCAATTAAAAGGTTTTAAATTGTTTGCTTTTTCAATTATTTATGATCATATTAATTTGATGATTGAACCGAATAATCAATTTAATATTTCAAAAATTATTAAATCATTGAAGGAAAATGCCGCAAGGAACATTAACATTATAATGGGTTATACCTTGAAGCAGAATTCCCCGCTCTTCGTAGGCGAAACGACGTCGTTTCGCCTACGAAGGATGAGGATGCGCTTGTTCAATTTATTTAAAGGTAATTTTGAGGATTTTTACGGCAATAAAATTAACATCGAACTTTATAAAGATTGTTTTTTCGAAAAATTCGGCGATCAAAATCCTTACTCAAAATTTAAATGGCAAATATCATTTTATGACCATTATATTCGTTTCCACGATAACCATTTAAAAAAGGAAAAAGATTGGGATTATCATTATGATTACACGGTTTATAATCATTTAAAACATGGTTTGCCTGACAACTGGAAATATACAAGCTTAAATTATCCGGAATTAATTGATTTAATTGAAAAATAATATTTTAAATTTAACAATTAACATTTAAAAACCTATGCCAAATGGAGAGTGCTTATTTTGCCAAATAGTCGCCGGAGAGGCGCCATCAACAATGGTGGCGGAAAGCGATAATGTCCTCGCTATTTTGGATGTTCATCCGGTAAATCCCGGTCACGTTTTAATTATACCGAAAAAACATTCTGCTAACATGCTTGATGCTGACGACGAAATTTTAAAAGAAATGATTTTGCTGACTAAACGAGTCGCAAAAGCTGTATTGGACGCATTTGAGGAATACGATGCTTTTAATTTGGAATTGAATAATGGCAGGATTGCCGGCCAGGTTATCCCGCATTTGCATTGGCATATTGTGCCGAGAAAAGCTGACGATGGTTTGCAGCACTGGCCAGGGAGGAAATATCCTGGTGGAGAAGCTGAAAAGGTCGCGGAAAAAATTAGGGCAGCTATAAAATAATTTTTTTGTAAGACGATTGTAATAAATTGTAAAACTATTGTCTTACTATTGTTTTGCATTTTTATGATAAGCATTCCTGAAAATGAAATAGAGATCACATTTTCTCGATCCAGGGGGAAGGGCGGCCAAAAGGTGAATAAAACAAGCACCAAGGCCACTTTGCGCTGGGATATTTATAATTCGCAGGTTTTAACGCCTGAAGAAAAATATAAAATTTTGCATAAACTGCACAATAGGATAACAGAAAAAGGCGAACTAGTTTTGTGGTCGCAGTCGGAACGTTCCCAGTCGCAGAATAAAGAGGCGGTGATTGCGCGGTTAAATGATTTAGTTAATCAGACCTTAATTCCAGAGAAAGTTAGAATTAAAACCAAACCGACTAAAAGTTCCAAAGAAAGAAGAATTAAATCAAAAAAAAGAATTTCTGAAAAAAAGAAATTAAGAAGAAAAATAGATTATTAATTTTATAATTATGTTAGAGCAAAAATATCCCAAAGTTGGCATTGGTGTAATGATCTTGAATGAACAAAATCAGGTTTTATTAGGTTTAAGGCAAGGCTCGCATGGCGCTGGCGAATGGAGTTTCCCGGGCGGTCATCTTGAATTCGGGGAAACAGTTTTTGAAACAGCTAAAAGGGAAGTCAAAGAGGAAACTGGTTTGAATGTTATTCCCATGGAAATTATTTCTGTGGCTGATGAAATGCGTTATATTGCCACCGATGATAAACATTATTTGAATATCGGAGTAAGGGCAGATTATCAAGGTGGGGAGCCAAAAATTATGGAGCCTGATAAATGCACAAAGTGGGGATGGTTTGATTTAAATAATTTGCCCAACAGAATGTTAGAAGGAACGCAATTTACTTTAGAAAATTTTAAAGCTAAAAGAATTTATAAGCCAGCTAAATAATTATGCTAATTACTATCTGCGCTTCAATCCAATTTTGGCCCCAGATTTGCGAAATTAAGAAACAATTAGAGGATTTGGGCCATGAAGTTTTAACGCCGCCTCATGAAGTGTCCAATAAAGACGGGGCAATGATTCCGGTTGAAGAATATTTTAGAATCAGAAAAGAAATGGTTGAAAAAGGGGAAAATATTGACTGGGTTTGGGAACGCAAGTATCAGGCGATTATGTGGCATTTTGAAAAAGTTGCCAAGGCTGATGTGATTTTGGTTCTTAATTTTGACAAAAATAATATTGCTAACTATATTGGCGGCAATACTTTGATGGAAATGGGTGTGGCTTGCTGGCTGAAAAAACCGATTTATTTATATAATGATATTCCGGCTGAAGTCAGTTATTTTGAGGAAATTAAGGGTATGCAGCCGATCGTTATTAATAGGGATTTGAGTTTACTTAAATAAAAAAACAAACTATTGAATTATTACAGGACATTTTAGTGTCCGTGCTGCATTACAAAAATACGGAGGCTAAAGCCTCCTGTAATAAAACGCGGTTTGTCTTTTTTTTAGATAAAAGTTCTAGCAATCCATTGTCCCGCAAAATGAGTTATTATTATAACGGCAATGGCAATCAGTAAATGTTCAGCAATTACTTTGTGAGGTTTTATTTTCTGGCGTTTGGCTAAATAAAAAGAATAAATGGAAAGCAGTAAGATTCCCCAAAGCGCGCTAATTAAAATGGCTATTGAATTGCTGAAAAGTAAAATCGGCACAATAAAAGTAAGGGCAAAAATAAATTTGGCAAAAAAAGTGCTTAAAGTCGCTGACCAAATTTGTTTTTCTGAATATTTAGCTTCTGATTCAACTGAAACATGGATGCCCAAAGCATCGGAAAAAGCATCAGCTATGGCGATGGAAATAATGCCGCCAATAACCACAATTTTTGAGCCAGTGCTGGCATTTAAGCCTATCATAATTCCAAGAGTAGTGATAACCCCGGAAGTCAAGCCAAAACTAAAACCCTTGCGTATGGCGTTTTTCATAAATTGATTTTAATGAATTTTTATGGTAAGTTGTATGTATATTGTATCATATTTTAAACCGAACCACTAAATTTTAATCACGAAAAAATACGAAATATTTAGTGCTTTTTGTGGTAATGTTTTTGTGGCTAAGTAAACATTATATCTATGAAATTATTAGTCACCGGCGGAACTGGGTTTATAGTTTTAAATTTTGATTTTTATATAAAGTTAGCTAAATTACTACCTTGTAGTATTGACTTTTTTAGGATAATACGATATAATTTTAAATCAAAATAGCGCGTAACTTGTCAACCGAATAACAAGACACATTTAACCCCATGAGTAATGGGCAAGAACAAAAGGAGGGCATGAGCAATGCCGAAAGTAAGCGAAAAGGTAAGAAGCAGGATTTGGAGTCTGCAAACGCAGATCGGAAAAGGCATTTTGGACGGGACCCACGATCCAAAAAAGCTTGCAGAGGTTTTGCAGGCCTTTCTGGAAAAGAAAGGGGAAAAAAACGAGTTTGCGACTTTAGAACCGGAACAGGCCATCAACATTCTCGGCCAGAACAAAGTCATCACTGCCGAACAGGCGGCCAAAGCCTGGAGCATTGAAGAGCCTCAAAACGCGGCCATCCGCTATAGCGAGGCGACCCTGCTCACCTGCGCGGAGCAGAACAAAAGCGGCGAGGACTGGCGGCTGGTCTACTGCCACGGGCTTTCACTGCGCGAACAGCGCGACAAGAGAGGCACCAGCCAAAACAGCCAGCCCTGCTTTTACAAAGGCAACACCTGGTGGCTGGAACATTCAGAAGACAAATGGGCGAGCCATAAAGCCCAAACCGGCTACTATCTTATCAATTTTCGTGGTCAGTTCAGCGACATGAACTGGAACGAGCAGGAGCAGGAAATCACTAAGCTCGGCAAAGAGTACGAACGCTGCCATGAGGCGGTCTTTAACGAAACCATTTTGACTATTTTTATGGTTAATAATGGTGAGCGGATCGCCGAAGACTGGTGGCACTGGGGCATTTCGCTGGACTCCTTTGGCAACCGAGTCCGTGTCGGCAATTTCGATGCTCATGGGCTCCGTGTCAGCAGCGGCTGGGATGACTACTCCCATCGGTACCTCTCCGTCGCGCTCGTTCGGAAGTTTGAAAATTGACCATTGAGCCATTGACTTTCTTGTTTTTTTGAACTTTGAACCTTTGTCCCCATTAGATAAAATTTCTGATGGGGACTTTTTTATTTCAGTAATTTAGATTATAATAAAGATGGACTGTTTGGCTAATGTAGTTTGGGTTAAGGCTCAAGCTCGCCAAGCCCCTATCTTTAGGGATTGCCAGAGTATCGCAGTTTACGGATTGCGATAGCGCGCAATTAAGGATAGAAAAAGAACTTCTTGTCCGTTTCTGACGGAGATGTCTTGGTTTCTCCAAGATTTTGCTCCCAAATAAAATACAGAAAGGAGAAGATATAATTCTGAAAAGGACGTAAACTTCAACTTTCAGTGATTAATGATAGAAGCGGGCAAATTTTCGCTGGACTCCAATGGCAACCGAGTCAATGTCGGCAATTTCAATGCTAATGGGCTCAATGTCAACAACAACTGGAATGACAACTCCAATCAAAACCTATCCGTCGCGCTCGTTCGGAACTTCTTTTTCTCGCCTAGTCTAAATGCCCTCGCCCTTAGCGGGGGTATTTTCTTTAGGATTTTTTAACCGACTTTATCCAGCCGCCTATCTGTCTGCCAATTTCATCAATTATCATCTGCAGATTGACATACTTTTTATTGTCAATTATCCTGATTTCTTTTGCCACCCTTAGCAAGACTCTTAAAATGTTTAATTGCCGGCTTAAGTTCTCCATTTCCGCTATTTTTGTTCTTTGGACATTTGCGCGCATAAAAGCAAGAGGTTTAAAATCTCAATCGCTGTATTTTCGCATCTTTGCCAGATAGTAAAGCGGTCTTGTTTGGGGATTGAATTCCTGTAAAGATGCAGGGTTTTGTAAAGATCAACGATTTTTTTATAAATCGGCGCTTCTAAAATTTTCATATGCGTTTTTACAATGAATTATTTAATAAAATTATATCCTTAGAAAATTTATTTTCAGCTTGGGACGAATTTAAAAAAGACAAGAGAAAGAAAAGGGATGTTATGGAGTTTGAATGTAATTTGGAAGGCAATATTTTTAAATTGCACGAAGAATTAGCAGCCAAAATTTATAGGCATAGCCCCTATACTTCATTTTACATCAATGACCCCAAACAGCGGCATATTTACAAGGCAGAAGTCAGGGATAGAGTGTTGCATCACGCAGTATTTTCAGTTCTTAATCCCGTTTTTGAGGCAACTTTTATTCCGGCTTCTTTTTCCTGCCGCTTGGGCAAAGGCACGCATAAAGGAGTGGAATTTTTGGCCAAAATATTGCGCCAAGTCAGCGGCAACGGACATAATCCGTGTTATGCTTTAAAATGCGACATTAAAAAATTTTTTGACACGGTGAATCATAAAATTTTACTGGAGATTATCTGTCGCAAAATTAAAGATAAGGACACACTTTGGCTGATTAAAGAGATTATTGAGAGCTACCAAACAAATTACTCTACCTTATTTGAGCGGCGAGGTATTCCTATCGGTAATTTAACTTCCCAGCTATTTGCTAATCTTTATCTAAACGAGTTGGATCAATTCGTAAAGCAAAATTTAAAGGTAAAATTTTATGTTCGTTACACTGATGATTTTGTTATTGCCGCAGACGATGCGGCTTATTTGAAATATATAATTTTAGAGATTAAAAAATTCTTAAATGGCAATCTTGATTTGAGGCTACACCCAAGCAAAATAAGCATCCGCAAATTTTCTCAAGGCATTGATTTTTTGGGTTATGTTTTGCGGCCACATCACCGGCTTATCCGTACAAAAACAAAAAAGAGAATTTTTAAAAAAATTCGTTTGAGAATTAAGGAATATAAGGGTGGAATAATTAAAGAAGAAAAATTAGAACAATCCTTACAATCTTACCTTGGTGTTTTGTCGCATGCGAATGCTTATAAACTGGGCAAGAATTTGAAAAATTTATTCTGGCTTCATTGATTAATTTTATTAAAGCTGATAAATTAAATATATAAAAAAATATTTTATGAAATTATTAGTTACCGGTGGCGCCGGGTTTATTGGCTCCAATTTTATACATTACTGGCTGAAAAATCATCCGGCTGATTTTATAGTTAATCTGGACAAATTGACTTACGCCGGCAACTTGGAAAATTTAAAAGATATTGAAAATAATCCTAATTATAAATTTGTCAAAGGCGATATTTGCGACTTTGATTTAGTTAATGATTTAATTAGCGATAATGTGGATTTAATTATCCATTTTGCGGCAGAATCCCATGTTGACCGTTCAGTCATGTCCAGCAAGGAATTTATCCGCACTAATGTTGAAGGTACAATGACTTTGCTTGACGCGGCTAAAAATAATGGCGGAGTGAGATTTCACCATATATCAACTGACGAAGTTTTTGGCGAGCTGAATTTTGAAGGCAAGGCGTTTACGGAAAAATCGCCGTATAATCCGCGTAATCCTTATTCCGCGTCCAAGGCAGCATCTGACCATCTGGTTAGGTCTTATTATTATACTCATGGCTTGCCAATCACAATTTCTAATTGCTCCAATAATTACGGGCCATACCAATTCCCGGAAAAAATTATTCCCCTGTTTGTCACTCATTTACTAGAAGGGAAAAAAGTCCCTGTTTATGGCGAGGGCAAAAATATTCGCGATTGGATTTTTGTTGACGACCATAGCAGAGGGGTGGATTTTGTGATTCAAAAAGGGAAAATTGGCCAGACTTATTGTCTGGGCGGGGATAGCGAGATTACTAATATTGAATTGACCCGAAAAATTTTGGGCCTGATGGATCAGGGAGAAGAAATGATTGAATTTGTCAAGGACCGGCCTGGCCATGATTTGCGTTATGCTATGGATTATACTAAAGCTAAAAATGAATTGGGTTGGGAGCCTTTGGTTGATTTGGAGCAGGGTTTAAAAAAGACAATTGATTGGTATAAAAAAAATAAAGAATGGCGGGAAAGAATAAAAAGCAGGGAGTATTTAGATTATTATAAAAAACAATATCAGGAAAGATGAATTGCCCAAAAATAGCTTCAAAAATAAAAAAAATAATTGAACATGAAAAAATACAAGTAATACTGGCCAATAAAAAATTTCAAACCTTTGAGAAATGGTTTTTATTGGTCTTTTGGGCATTGGCTATTTTTATTTTGTCTTCTTTACCTTTAAATGATGTTTTTATAAAATTTGATATTTGGACTTTTATTATCCGTAAGCTGGCGCATATGTTTGAATTTGGCGTGCTGGCTTTTTTAATTTATAGGTTATTAAGCCAAATTGAGAAAAAAAATTTTTATTGGAATTTGACCTGGGCATTTATTTTTACTGTAATGTACGCTATTTCTGATGAATATCATCAATATATTGTGCCAGGTCGTCATGGAGTTTGGACAGATGTATTGATTGATTCGCTTGGGGCGGCAATAGCAATTTGGTTGATATATTTAAATCATCAGCATAAGAAGTTTCTTAAAAAGAAAAAAGCTAAATAGCCTTGACTTGGTTGCTCTAATATGATATGATTTAAAGTCAATAAGTACCTTGAAAGGAGGATTTTAAAATGAGTCTATCAGACAAGCTAATGATCTTTTTTTATTATTTCTTGGCTTTAAAGTATAACAAAGAAGATAAGATTATAAAGCAAAAATTTAATGACAATTTTCGGGAACTTTTAGGCTTGTTTGAAACCGTAACAGAAAAAGGCGGTTTGTTTGACGCAGTTTTTGATAATGATTTTGCAATAATATGCGAGAAAAAGAATGACAGTCTGGAGTTAAAGTTAACTTTGCCTCCGGAGATTATGCCTGATTTTAAGGCGATATTGGAAAAAGAATATAAAGGTTTGCTTGGTGAGGTGGATGATGAATACTATGATTTTTTTAATAATATGAATTTTTTAGCCACCAAGAAAACAATCGTTATTTTCATTAAAACCCAAAAGGGAATTGCCAGCTAAAGCAGCAACTCCCTTTTTTTATTTTTTCAATTTTTATTTAAGCCGTTAATTTTTTTCTGTATTTTTCTATTTCCTGCGCATAATGTTTTTTCTCATCTTCAGTCCGGGCATTTTTTAATCGTTTTTGCATCATTTGAAGCATGTTTTTATTTTTTCTTCTCTCTGCTTGGGTTAATTTTTTGGGTAAAGTCCGATTTTCGGACCAATTAATCGTTAATAATTAGCTTATATAAGCGTTTTTCCTGTTCTTTTAAATTTAAATTTCTGTTATTATATCTCCAGACGTATTCTCCTAGATAA
>DSBA01000055.1 GCA_011046145.1 Candidatus Uhrbacteria bacterium
TTTTAAAAATACAATTGAATGGTTAAATTTCTATAACTATGAAAGGATTCATTTATCCATTAATGGATTAACTCCACATGAAAAATTTATTAAAAGTGTTACCCTTGACTGTTAACTATACAACGCTTGACGGTTTTATAATAAAATGGTAAGATTTTTTTAACAGATTAAAGATTGCAGATTTCAGATTACAGCAAATAATCCGAAATCCGTAATCTGAAATCCGACATCTGATTAATTAAGGCGTTTTCTCGGTTTTGGCTTGGCAGCCTTTACTTGGATAAGCGCGCTAGAAAGAAAAATTTATGCCATTAACAAAAAATCAAAAGGACAGGATTATTAAAAAGTACAGAACTCATAAGACAGATACTGGCTCGCCTGAAGTTCAGATCGCTATCTTGACTGAAGAAATCAAGCAGCTTACAGCACACATGAAACAGCATAAGCATGATTATTCTTCCAGGTTGGGTCTGATAAAAAAAGTCCAGGAAAGAAAAAAGCTTATGAATTACTTGCAGAAAGAAAATCCTGATAGCTTTAAGAAATTAGCTAAAGCTTTAAAATTAAAAATAGCAGAATAAAATAAATCCCCCGGCTTGTCGGGGTTTTTAATTAATGAATAATTAACAATGTACAATTTGCAATTATTAATTGTGAATTATATATTATAAATTAGAATTTATGATTAAACATAAAGAACAGCGCATTGGTGTTTTTGTAGACGTGCAGAACATGTATCATTCGGCCAAGAATTTGTATAAAGCCAATGTTAATTTTCAAGAAGTTTTAAAAACAGCTATAGCCGGCCGCAAATTAATTCGGGCCGTTGCTTATGGTATTATTACTACCGGAGGTGAAGAATCTAAATTTTTAGAAACATTAGAAAAACAAGGCTTTGAAGTTAAAACAAAAGAACTGCAGATTTTTCCAGGCGGAGCCAAAAAAGGCGATTGGGATGTTGGTTTGGCTGTTGATGCCATTAAAACCGCTGATAAATTGGATGTAATAATTTTGGTTACCGGAGACGGCGACTTTATTCCTTTGGTTCGGTATTTGCAGGAAAATAAGGGCTGCTTAGTTGAATTGGTTTCCTTTGCCAAAAGCACTTCTAGCAAATTATTAGAAGTGGTGGATGATTATACTGATTTAGGGTCAAATATAAGTAAATATCTTTTGAAATCTGGCCTAAAAAGAAGAAGATAATCTTTAAATCTTAAATTCGAAATCCTAAATAAATTTTAAATTCTAATGACCAAAGATTGTTTTAATAATTTGGATTTTGGAATTTAAATATTATTTGGAATTTCGATATTGGGATTTAGAATTTAATTAAGTAAATAAGGGTTGGTCAGCAGACACTCTGAGCTCTCCCAGTTCAGTAGCCTGTTGATCAGCTTAAGAAAGTTTTTATTATGTCAGAAGTTATTCGTGCAGAAAAAGAAATCGCCGGCCGAAAATTAGTTATTGAGACCGGCAAATTAGCCAATCAGGCTAATGGCAGCGTGACAGTATCGTATGGCGATACTGTTGTTTTGGCTACAGCGGTTATTTCAAATGAAACCAGGGAAGGATTGGATTTTTTCCCTTTAACCGTGGAATTTGAGGAAAGATTTTATGCGGCCGGTAAAATTAAAGGTTCGCGTTTTATTAAAAGAGAAGGACGGCCAACTGACGAAGCAATTTTGAGCGGCAGGATGATTGACCGGGCAATTCGGCCTCTTTTTGACGAACAGATCAGGAATGAAGTCCAGGTCATTTTAACTATTTTGTCTTATGACGGCAAAAACGAATCCAGCATGGTTGGTTTAATTGCTGCTTCAGCTGCTTTGGCTGTTTCCAATATACCATGGGACGGTCCGATTGCCGGAGTTGAAGTGGGTTCTAATAATGGCAGTTTTATTTTAAACCCCACAGTAGAAGAATTGGCCAGCGGTCAGCTTCATCTTTCATTGGCCGGCACAGCTGAAAAAATTATTATGATTGAGGCTCAAGCAAATGAAATTCCAGAAGATAAAATGACTGAAGCCATCACCTTTGGCCAGCAGGCTTTTCAGGATGTTGTTGATTTAATTAATGAAGTTGTAAAAAAAGCTGGTAAAGAAAAATTGAATATTTTAGATTTGCTACCTCAAGAAACAGAAGAAAGCCTGAAAGCTAAAGAAGATGTTTTGAAAGTTGTAGCAGAATTTATTACTGAAAAAGTTAATCCATACTTATTGTCTGAAAAAAAGCCGACTAAAGCTTTACGCAAGCACGGTTTGCACGAATTAGTCAATGAGCTTGTAAGAAAACTTACAGAACAGGGAGTTGAAGAGAAATTGATCGCTTATGCTGTGCAGAAAGCAGATAAATTAGTAATGCAAAAAGTTTCAGCTGCCATTATGGAGCGCGAAATTCGAGTTGACGGCAGAAAGTTAAATGAAATCAGGCCGCTTTCTTTTGAAACAGGTATTTTTAAAAGGACTCATGGCACAGGCTTATTTCAAAGAGGTGAAACCCAAGTGCTTTCAACAGTAACTTTAGGTTCTCCAGGAGACGTGCAGCTTTTAGATACAATGGAAAAAAGCGGCGAAAAAAGGTTTATCCATTATTATACTTTTGCGCCTTTTTCTGTCGGTGAAGTCAAAAGAGTTGGTATTGGCCGGCGTGATATTGGGCATGGGGCTTTGGCTGAAAAAGCTTTATTGCCTGTAATTCCCACAAAAGAAGATTTTCCTTACACTATTGTAGTTGTTTCTGAAACATTAGGCTCTAATGGCTCTAGTTCAATGGCTTCAACTTGCGGTACGACTTTGGCTTTGCTTGACGCAGGCGTGCCGTTAAAAGAGCCAGTGGCAGGCATTGCTATGGGGTTGGCTGTTGATGGCAAAGGCGGTTATAAAATTTTGACTGATATTCAGGATCTTGAAGACGGGCCAGGTGGCATGGATTTTAAAATTACTGGCACAAAAAATGGTATTACTGCTATACAAATGGATACGAAAACAGATGGTTTGACCAAGGAAATGGTTGAAAAAATTTTTAGCCAAGGACGGGAAGCTTTAAATCAGATTTTGGCTGGCATAAACAAAACAATTCCCCAACCCAAAGAGCTTTCTCCTTACGCGCCAAGAATCTCCAGTTTTTATATTGATCCTGATAAAATTAAAGAAGTTATTGGCCCAGGCGGAAAAGTGATCAACAAAATCATTGATGAAACAGGAGTTTCCATTGACATTGAAGATAATGGTTTGGTAATGATTACTGCAACTGATTCAGAAATGTCTAAAAAGGCCAAAGAGTGGATTGAGCAGATTGTCAAAGAGGTTGCTGTTGGCGAAATTTATGAGGGCAAAGTCATCAGGATTATGGATTTTGGGGCAATAGTGGAGTTTTTGCCTGGCAAAGACGGCATGATCCATATTTCAAAAATGGCTCCTTTCAGGATCGCCAAAGTGACGGATGTTTTAAATGAAGGTGATGAGGTAAAGGTCAAAATTGAAGAGGTTGATAAAGTAAAAAATAAAATTTCTCTTATTTTGGTTGAAGGCGGCAAAACGCCCAAGCCTGCGCCAAGCAGTTTCCGAGGCAGGCAACCCCAGTCTAAAACCTTTTTTAAAAGGGATAGATTTTAAAAAAAATAAATAAATAAAAAAGACGCATTTAGCGTCTTTTTTATTTAGAGTAAAATTGATTTTTGGGAAATAAAAAATGGCGGCTACTGAATGCTTTCAAAGCATTCAGTAGCCGCCGGATAAAGGGAGATGATAGGGTGGTCATCGCATCAGGCCTGCCAAAGGCAGACGAGTTTGGCTGGTTTTTCAGAGGCCTTTCTTTTTCCTCTTACTTCCCAGCCCGGGCGTTTAGCTAATTTTTCGCCCTGCCCAAAAGTGCTGGTGGGTCGCTTTCAGGTTTGCGGGTAACCTTTCTTAATCCCGCGGCCATTGAAGGGATTTCAGGCATCCTCACAATCGCCATTTTTCCCCTACCATTGATTTGTAATGTTAATTAAACAGTATAGCATATTTGAATAAGTTTGTCAATAGTTGACGCAAGTGGCAAGTTTCTAACCTTGATGCACCACTTAAGGAGTGTAAAAATAATATTTTAATTTAAAAAGGCGGTTGAGTAGCCGCCTTTAAAATAGATACTAGTTTTTATTTTGTTATTTACTCCCTTTTGTTATTTACTCCCATTGAATATTGAAGATAAAATCGCCTTGAGGATCTTTGATAATGGACAATTTTATTTCCTTGCCTTCAGCGACCGCGGCCAATTGTTCAAAACTGCCGCCTAGCTGCCAGGCAAAAGCTTCAGTTGCTTCCGGATATTTTTTAGCAGTATCAGTAAGCTTTAACTTAATAACAGCTGATTTGGGAGAACTGTCAATTAGCTCGCTTTTAGACTGGACTTCTTTAAAGTATTCAGTATGAAAAGAAATAAATCTTTTCAGGCTTTCCAGCGGATCCTTTTTAACTAAAAGCCTTTTATAAAATTTCAACAGTTCGCTGATCATTTTTCTGCCAAAGGCCCTGCTGGCATCCAGATTTGACCGGGCAACGACTTTGAAAACCGCTTGGCCGATACGCTGGAAACACTCATAGGGGTAATATTGCACGGGCAGAATCATGGAATTTATAATTCCCCAGTCTTTTTCCGTGAGCCATTTATCAAAATCAGATTTTTTTCTGGATTAACTTTGAGCAAGTTCTTGATCATTTTGGCATAATCAAGAATCCAGACGCCTTTGACTTCAGCCATTGTAATTCCTCCTTTTATTTAAATAACTATAGATATGTTTTAAATTATCATTTTTTTATCAGGAGGTCAATTATTTGCCATATTTGATATTTTTGCTATAATTTTTACATGACTATTTGGCATAAAAGATTAATTTTATTTTTAGCAAAATTTGCCGGGGTGATTATCATAATATTTGTTATTGCCCTTTTTTTGTATTATCATTTTTATTTTAAAAAGGATAACTTGTTGAAATATGTGCCCCGGGACGCTGCAATTTACGGAGTCTTTAGATTAAATGAGCAAATTAAAGAAAAAGAATCAGTTAAGAATCTGCTGAGCCAATTTAAAAGCGATTTTGGTCTGCAGGAAGTTGATTTTGGGCTTTTGAATAATTTTGTTAGTTATAATTCTGCAATTGCCTTGTTCCCCGAACTTAAAAGTGGAGAATTGGCTTTTAATTATTTGTTAATTTTTAATCTGAAAGAAATTAGCAGATTGCCTGATTATTATTTTGAATCGCTTGAAAATCATAATCTTTATTATAAAATTTTAAAAATCAAAGCGCTGGAAAGAGATATTTTGTTGGTGAGCAATTCTGCTATGGTTTTTGAAAAAGCCCTAAAAACAGCCAGTTTGGAAAATCCTTCTTTGGCTGATAAATTTGAAACAGTTATAAATTTAGAAAAATTAAGCCTGGAATATGATGGGAAATTTTACGTTGATTTGAGCATTTTTGCTGAATTTTGGCCCACCATAGAGAATGAAAAAGCCCGTTTATTATTATTTTCACTAATACAGTCAGCCCCCCAGCCTTTATTTTTGGGCCTTAAATTAAATCAGGATAATTTGATTATAGAAAACCAATTTAAAAACCCACCCTTAACAGAACCATTAATAACAAGCTTGCCAGCTGATGTTCTAGCCAGTTTTGATTTAATTAATGGCCGTCAGCGGGTAATTGAATTGTCTAAACAATTAAATCAGGCTGATTTTTTATTTTTAAAACAAATAAAAGAAAACAAAGAAGAATTTGAAATTTTATATGGTTTTAGCTTTGAACAGGATATTTTACCTTTGTTTAGCGAACAAACTCAGATAATTTTAATGCCGGAGAACAAATTTTTAATTGCCAGTTCTTTTGGGCAAATTGAAGAGCCAGCTGAAAAATTAGCCCAAATTGAGCAAATTATAAAGGGATATTTGGCAGTAAAATATCCAATTGAGCAAAAAAAACAGTTGCCTGATTACACTTATATTAATCAAATTGTTAAAAATCCTAAAATACCAGATTTTGTCCCCCAAAATTTTAATGATTTCAGCTTTAAAGAATTAAGTTTTCAAGATCAAGAATTTGCTTATTTTTTTGCTGAACAAACATTGTTTTTATCTAATTCTAGCGAAAAAATCAAAGAATTAATTAAAAATAAAAATTCTTTCAGTTTAAATTATACAAGTAGTTGTTTTAATGAAAAATTCGCTAATTTTGGCCATGAATTATTTATAAAGACAGAAATTTTAGATAATGTTTGGGTTTTGAATAGGCATTTTAAAAATTTGGTAATAAATGAAGATTTGGCTAATAATAAAGTAATTTGGTTATGCTTGGAATAAAGCCTGTGGGTAATTTGTGGAAAAAGATGGGGATATACTAATTAACATCTTATTGTTTATTGTTTGTTGGGTTATTGGCATATTCTATTATTTTTATTTAATTTGGCTAATTTTAGACAAATTTGTTGAGTTATTAACAACTAAAAATTGACAAGATGTCTATGTTTTGCTATAGTTATATTAGAAAGTAAAAAAATAATTATTGTTCTTTAAATACATTTCAGGGAAGTTTAGCTAAATTTAAGGTAAGGCTTCTTTGGCTCAATTTCTCTGCCTTTTACTGTTTTTGCTTGAGTAACCTGGAGTGCTCACCAAAACAAAAATAAAAATAAATTGGTTAATTAGCATAGGCTATACGCCTTAAAAATGGTAAAAGGCTATTCGCTTCACATTGCTTCAGGGAAGCGTCAAAAGATTTCATTTTTATTTTTAACATGTCGCTGTCAGGGCGAGTGCTAAAGAAGTGAGATCTGAAAGGGTCCACGACCACTAAAATAAAACATATAGGGTCATGTCGGACCCTTTTTCTTTTTATTATTTAATTTTTGTTCGAGTCTTAAGCCTTGACATTTTTTATTGATTATTTTAATATATGGTTTATAATGATTAAAAGCGCATTAATTTAGTAAAACCTTTAAAAAGGCTTTATTTAATTTTAAAAAATATGGACAAAACAAAACTAGAAAAGATTAAAAAGGATTTGTTGGTCAGAAAAGAACAAATTGAAAAAGATTTAAGTTCTTTTGCTAAAGAAGATAAATTTATCAAAAATAATTATCGTTCGGAATTTCCAGATTATGGGGATAAAGAAGATGAAAACGCCGGAGAAATCGCGCAGTATACTGACAATCTTTCAATTGAGTTTTCTTTGGAAAAAACATTAAAAGATATTAATAAGGCACTGGAAAGAATAGAAAAAGGCACTTATGGCATATGCAATTATTGCGGCAAAGAGATTTCGGAAGAGCGCCTTATGGCCAGGCCTGTTTCTTCTGCTTGTGTTGAATGCAAGGAAAAATTAACCAGCCAATAAATGAATGGTGATAATTTTTGCCAAAAATTGCTTTTAATTATTTTTTTCAGTTTTTCTTTGTTTGGCGCGGAAAGCGTTATAAAATATTACTTTATAAATAAAATCCCTTCCGAGGGATTTTATTTGTTGGGAAATTATTTGCAGCTTGTTTTTTCACCCAATGAAAACATGGCTTTTGGTCTAGCTATGCCTCAATTTATAATTATAATTTTAATTATAATTATATTGATTTTTTTGAGCTATTTATGGTGGCTGTCTTTAATCAAGGCCAGCTTGGCCCATGTTTTAGCTGTATCTTTAATTATTTTAGGCGCTTTAAGCAATTTAATTGATCGGCTGATTTTTGGCTATGTGATTGATTATATCAATGTTTTTATCTGGCCGGTTTTTAATTTGGCGGATTGCTTAATTGTCGCAGGCGTATTATTGTATATAATCAGCGAAATAAAGATAGAATTTTTTAAAAAATAAATCAGAGAGTTAGAAATTGAGACAGAAAAAATAATAAAATTAAAATAAATCGGCTTTTCGAAATTAGCGGAGAGCTTTTTTTATTTTTGACAGTTTGCTTGCAAAAAAATACAATAAAGATAACCCTCTTCTAAAATTAATTATCTTATGCTAACCAAACTTAATTCAGTGGCAGTTATTGGCTTAACTCCGCAATTGGTTGAAGTTGAAGTGGATGTTTCTATGGGAGATCCCAAGTTTTTTATTGTCGGACTTGGAGATATGGCAGTCCAGGAAGCAAAGGAGCGAATCCGGCTTGCTATTAAAAATTCCAATCTGTCTTACCCTTGGGATAAAAAGAAAGTAATTAATCTGGCGCCGGCTGATTTAAAAAAAGAAGGCCCGGCTTATGATCTGGCTATGGCGACCGGGATTTTAATTAATGAGCTTAGTCTATCTTTAGATTTAAAGGAATGTTTGTTTATTGGCGAACTCTCTTTAGAAGGCAATTTAAGACACACCAATGGAATTTTACCAGCGGTTATTTTTGCCAAGGAACAAGGTTTAAAAAGGATTTTTTTGCCCTGGATTAATGCGCAAGAGGCTGGCTTGATTGAGGGCATTGAAATTTATCCGGTCCGCAATTTAAATGAATTGATTAACCATTTGACAGGCAAGGAATTAATTAAGCCTTTTAGTTGCGAACATAAAATAGATTTTGAGCCCGAAGAAAGTGATATTGATATGGCATATATCAGCGGCCAGGAACATGTTAAAAGGGCTTTGGAAATAGCTGTTTCAGGCGGCCATAATGTGTTAATGAGCGGACCGCCTGGTTCGGGCAAAACTTTGCTGGCCAAAGCAGCCGCTTCAATCATGCCAGCTATGACTATGCCGGAAATCTTGGAAGTGACAAAAATTTATAGCGTGGCTGGCATGCTTCCGCATAATCAGCCTTTAATCAGACAGAGGCCTTTTCGTTCGCCCCACCACACTTCTTCTGGCGTAGCTTTGGTGGGAGGAGGCAGGATCCCTAAACCGGGAGAAATCAGCCTGGCTCATCGCGGGATTTTATTTTTAGATGAATTTCCTGAATTTCCGCGTAAAGTTTTAGAAAATTTACGCCAGCCTCTGGAAGACGGCGTGGTTTCGATTTCTCGCGCTTTTGGGACATTGAATTATCCGGCTAAATTTATTTTAATTGCAGCCCAAAACCCCTGCCCTTGCGGCTATGCTTCTGATTTAGAAAAACAATGCACTTGTTCTCCGGCGCAGATTATCAAATACCAGCAAAAAATATCAGGGCCGCTGATTGACCGCATTGATTTGCATGTTGAAGTTCCGCGTTTAAGTTTTGAAGAGTTGACTAAAGAGAAAGTGGCTGAAAGTTCAGAAGAAATTAGGCAGAGAATTTTAAAAGCCCGGCAAATTCAACAAAATAGGTTTAAAGACAAGGTTTTATTATATAATGGAGAAATGAAACCTCAACAGGTTAAAGAATTTTGCCAGATAGATCAAGCTGGGCAGGATTTGTTGAAAAATGCTGTCAATCAATTTCATTTTTCAGCTCGAGCTTATCATCGGATTTTAAAATTAGCTCGTACAATTGCTGATTTGGCTGACTCTGATACAATAAAAACAAATCATCTGGCTGAAGCTTTACAGTACAGATTTAATAAATAACTCTATTAATATTATGCCGTTTAAAGAAAAAAATAATATTACTGCCGCGGATAATTCTGAAAAGTCGGCCTTAGATAAATTTTGGCGCGAATACGAAGAAGAAAAAAATAAACAGCCGGTCAATTCAGCCGAAGATTTTTTCGGCGACATTTTCGAAGAATTAGAAAGAGAATCAGCTGAAAGCCCGGTTCAAAAGGCAGAATATATATTTAAGAGTTTAATTGCCCGGCAAAAAGATAACCCCTTTTTAGTGATTGCTCACGAAGTTAACCCTTATAATCAAATTATTTGGAAAATTGATGATTTAAATTTTGAGATTGCAGATATTCAAAGCAATATTACCTCTGAAACTTCAGATAATATAAAAGATAAGTTAAACGGAAAAATAGCAGAGAAAAAGGCGGCAATAGACAACCTAAAAAAAGAACGACTGGCCAAAGAAAAAAAATTAGAAAATTTACTTTTAACAATTAAAAAACAACATCCTGATTTGGAATCTTTAGATTTTAAAAATTTAAAGGAAATTGGCACTTTATATACAAAAGAACTAGTTAACCAAATTTATTATAATTTGGACTTAGCCCAAAAAAATCATGGGCCCAAAGCTAAAATTTTTGCTGATTTGCTTATAGGTAGCGACGATTTTAGTCTGCGTTTTGCCGCGATAAAGGGGCAAAAAAATATTTTCGAACAATTTGAATTATATAATCAGATAAAATCAGAAACTAACGATCCAGTTAAATCTCGGGCTTTTTTGGCCCAAAGAGTTAAGTCCAAAGCAGTTAAAGAATTTATTTTGGAGTTAGATAAATTATCCGGCCAATTGGGTAGAGATGTTGTGGATAGTCTTCTAAGGCGTCAAAACCTAGAAAAACAAATTACTTGGTTAGAAAGGGATAAAAATACGTTTTCATATTACGATGAAAAAACTGGCGCTTCAATCGATATGGTTCAGCAATATGGCACGGCTAACGATCATATCCAGCAAGTTTTAAATAATTATGAAAAATTAAAGCCTGTGATGACTCGGCTTGAAATTGAGGGAGATCAAGGACAAAAAGAAATTCCCGAGTCATTAAAAATTTTGCATGAAGATGTCCAAAATATTGTCAAATTTGAAATGAAATTACTTGATCAATCTGCTTACGAATATGCTAGAATGCCTGAAGCTAAAAAGCAAAAAATTAGAGAAAAATTCTTTGATATTTCCAACAAGAAACCGCAAACAATTTTTGATTTAAATGTTTTGGGTTTTTTAGGTGAACATATTGAAAAAAAATATCAAGGCATTAATCAGATTATGAGTCAATATGCCACAATTAGCCGGCAATTTAGCCGAGAATTTCTTTAAATAAAAAATGCCACGCTGAAAGCCAGCGCGGCATTACAATTCACCCTCCAGAGTGAAAAGTTTTTCCAGAGAGAAATTTCTTAAGTGGAAAATAATGACTTCGGTCCCGTCACTTCTTTTATCAATACTGTTGGGAGCGAATTCTACAATTGAGTCAGCATTAAGCCGATTTTTTAAGTAGGTACGTAGTTGCTGCATTTCAGTCATATTCATATTTGTTTTTTTCTTGAGATGGACTTCGACTATGGTAAAGTCTTTACTCCCGCCACTAAGGCTGTGAACCCTCTCTATTTTTTCCTTGATGTCATCAAGAATACCCATGGAAAACCTCCCTTCTCCCCCTTTTTGGGGATAGACTACCCCCTGATATTTAACTCTATCATAAATAGCAAATTTGTCAATAGTTTAAATAAAAAAGCCCTGAGACAAAGATTTTAGGGCTTTTTTGTTGCTATCAACTTATCTAATATAATTTAAAGGATTATATCTTGTGTTGCCGAATCTGACTTCAAAATGCAGATGAGAACCTGTTGAATAACCGGTTGAGCCCATTTCACCTAAAACTTCTCCCTTGTCTACTTTTTGGCCTTCTTTAACATAGATTTTTTGGAAATGACCGTATAAAGTGCTTTTGCCGCCGCCATGGTCAATAATAACATGGTAGCCATAGCCATAATTAAGAAAAGCTACTTTACTGACTGTTCCGCTTTCAGCTGCCCAAATAGGAGTGCCAAAAGGAGCGGCAATATCCAGACCTAAGTGTCGCCAGTTAAAGTATTGGGTGATACGGCGCGCGGATGTCGGCCAAAGCATTTTTGTCGGGTCTGATGGGATGACTGGAGAAACTGGCTGGAAAATTTGCTGGATAGGAGCTAGTCTTGCAGGCGCGGGCGGTGGAGCATAATATGCCTGTCCGCCCGGGATTATCAAGTTTTGGCCGACTTGGATATCTCTTTCGTTTGCCAGTTTATTAAATTCAATGATTTTTTCTTTTTCCGCTTTATATTTTTGGGCTATTTTGTCCAAAGTGTCCCCTGATGCTATTTTATAGCTAATGCCGCTAGTCGGCAAAATTCTTAATATCTGCCCGGGTTTAATAATGCTGGATTTATTAAGATTATTTTCCCATAATATTGTTTCCGAGGTGATATTAAAATTTTGGGCGATAGAGCCGATTGTATCCCCTTCTTTAACTGCGTATTCTATTGTTTTATCCCTTTGTATTTTAGAGGCTTCAATTGAAGCTATTTCCGGTTTAACTAAAGCTGTGCCTTCTGCCGTTAATGTTAAAAATGTTTCTTCTGGAGCCAATTCTTGGTCTGTTAAAATTTTTTGCGGCGCGGCGACAGCAGCAGTTTCCCCGCCCGTATAATCAGTTGTTTTTGATAAAGTCGCTTCAAGCCTTTCTTCAATATATTCATCTCCTATATTTTTGCCGGTGGCTATGGCGTATAAAAAACTTTTTTCGCCAAAGCTTTCAGCGCGGGTTTCTTTGGTCAGGATATTTGCAAACCCTATGCTGGTCACAAGTAAGGTTATAATTAGGTGAGGCAGGTATCTGTTAATAAAAAGATAAACGGGTTTAATTTTTTCTGCCGGGAATATTTTTCTTGTAGCTTTTTTTAGAAGCAAATAAAGCTTGTAAAAATTAATAATTATTAATCTGTAAATAAATATGCCAATGGTTTTTAGCGGTTTTAAAAAGATTATTTTTAATAAATTAAAAAAGGACTTTGTCATTTCGCTAAAGCCTTTAATCAAAATAATCAGGATTTTAATAAAAAAATGTTTAATCTGGATACTAATATATTTTATCCCTTATCATTTTGCCAGGTAATTTTTAGTTAAGCCCGGTTGTTTTCATGCTGCCGGCTAAAAATGCCTTAAAAACAAAATGAATTTATATTTTTGAGTATAACAATAGCCTGGATTTATGTCAATATCTTAATTTCTAAAATTTATATTGACAGAAGAATTTTTGCGGGCTAAAATAAAAGAGCGTATTAAATCCTTTTCTTTTTTTGCTTATTTTAGCCTAAAA
>DSBA01000018.1 GCA_011046145.1 Candidatus Uhrbacteria bacterium
GCCGAATTCTCATGGTAACAGCTTAGCACACTTCGTGTGCTAAGCCCATTCATCCCCGTTCTCGGTCGCGGCTCGCTTCTCGCCGCTCCCTCCAACGGGGTTTCCTGTAAGGTATTAATAAAACATGCCAAGAATGGCATGTTTTTTTAAAACCCTCTGCCTTAATGAAAATGTATTAGTCCTGCCTGCCCGCCGAAATAAAATGAAGGCGGGGGTTCGAGCCCCAGCCGGGTCATAATAAAACATGCCAAGAGTGGCATGTTTTTTTATTAAAATTTTATCTTAATATCAATGGTAAATCCTTTTCTGCAAACTCATCCAAATCTTTTTTGGTATTCAAAGGCTGCCAAAAGCCTTTATGCTTTAAAACCCTTAATTTCAATTTGGGAAAAACTTCATATTCTAAACTACCTTTATCAGGTAAAATTTCTAACAAATTATTACGATCAAAAACATACCAGCCGCAACTGACCCAAGCGTCCAAAACCGGTTTTTCTTTAAAAACAGCATAGCCGTTATTTTCTTTAACCAAGCCAAACGGCAATTGAGGATTGGCTACGCATATCGTATTTTCCTTGCATTTTTTTAAAATATTCAAATCAATATCTGTTAAATCATCGCAATTTAAAACCAAAACAAAATCAGATGAAGATTTAAGCAAAGCCTGCTTTATTGCGCCGGCTGTGCCTAAAGGCTCATTTTCAACGGAAAAATCGATTGACGCATACTGATAATTATTTTTAACAAAACTAATAATCTCATCTGCCCTGTGCCCCAAAGCCAAAATTATTTTGGCAATCAAGCCTGAATTTAAAAAATAATCCAACTGATAAGCCAAAATCGGTTTATTTTTAACTAAAACTAAAGGTTTGAGCAAGTGATCATCCATCCTTGATCCTTTACCACCAGCTAAAATAATTGCATCCATATAATTAATTTATATAACTATTATTTTTTAATAAATTTAAAACCTTTAAAGTAATCCTTTTTTTACCTTTTTGATAAATATTTTCCGCTGATTTTTTAGCTTGTTCATAATTTACCCACTGATAACCGTCAAATTCTGTCTCAGCCAAATTAATTTCCGGTTTTACTGCTTTTACCAGGTAAAAAAAATATTTTTTACCTTTCATATAAACGGCCTCTCCCTCGTCTGTTTGTAAATTACGAACTCCTTGCTTTTTAAAAGGGAAAAAAATTTTACCCTCACCAAGATAAAAAAAATCATCTTCAAACAAAGAGAAACTTTTGCCTAATTCTTCCTTGATTTCCCGGCGCAAAGCATCCCGCGGCAATTCTTTATTTTTAATGCCTCCCTGCGGCAACTGCCAAAGATTATATTTTTTTTTATAAACCATTAATATTTTATTATTAAAAATAATACAAGCAACAGCAACAGGCCGCAAGCCTGCCTGGCGGCATTCATCTATCTGAACCAGATTAATATCTTGATTAATAAAATTCATATGTTATAATTTTAACATTAAATTTTAAATTATTAAAATGAAAATCGCGCTTACCACAGTCGGCTGCAAATTAAACCAGTCTGAAATTGAAAACTTAAAACAAAATCTGCAGAAAGCAGGCTATTTTATAGTTGATAAAAAACAGGCTCATGACCTCCATATAGTTAACGCCTGTTCAATTACCCAAGGCGCCGAACAAATTACGCGCCAAAAAATTCGCCAAATCAAAAAACGCAATCCTAAATCGCGGATTTTTGCCATGGGTTGTTTAAATAAAACCATACCAGAGATTAATCGAATATTTAAAAATAACAACGAAGTTTTTAAATTTATCAAAAAAAACGTTTTGCCTTCAAGATTAAAAAATTCAGAATATAAAAATACGGATCAAAAAACACGCGCTTTAATAAAAATTCAGTCCGGCTGTGATTTTAGTTGCGCTTACTGCATTATCAATAAATTTCGGGGCAAGGCGAAATCAGTGCCTTTTAATAAAATAATCAAACAAATCCAGGCCAAAGAGAAATCAGGCTTCAAGGAAATTGTTTTAGTAGGACAAAACATCCTGCAATACCACTGCCAAGGGAAAAATCTAAACAAACTGCTTAAGGAAATTTTAAAACAAACAAACATTCCTAGAATCCGCCTGTCTTCGCTTGATCCACGATTGATCAGCGGGGATTTTTTAGCTTTGCTAAAAAATCCCCGCCTTTGCCCGCATTTACACTTAAGCCTTCAATCAGGTTCCAATAAAATCTTAAAATCAATGAGTCGAAATTATACCGCGCAAAAGTATCTGCAAATCGTTAAAAAAGCGCGAAAAATAAACCCATTAACTTCAATCACTACGGATATTATTGTCGGTTATCCTAGCGAAACAGACAAGGATTTTCAGGATACTTTGGCTTTGGTTAAAAAAACTGATTTTCTCAAAATCCATATCTTCCCCTATTCGCCTAGGCCAGAGACCAAAGCAGCTAATTTTAAAAATCAAGTGCCTGACAAAATTAAAAAAAAGCGTTTCCAAAAACTGAACGCCCTGGCCAAAAAACAAAAAGCCAAATTTCTAAAAAAAATGCAAGGCAAAACTTTGCCAGTCCTATTTGAGCAAAAGAAAAATAAATGGTGGCAGGGTTATACAACAAATTATATTCAAATAAAAAAGAGGTCGGCTCAAAACCTCAAAAATAAAATAATTATGATTGCATATTGCAAATAACTATAGGCCATAGGCCATTTGCTATTTGCCAAGAATTTCATAAATCAACCCTACATACCTTTTCGCCGCATCTTTATCAATCATCTGAGAAATATTGCGGGATATATTCTGCAATTCAGCCGTATTATCCATCAAATACAAAATTGCCTTTAAAAAATTTTCGCTGTTTAACTGATCTTGCTTAATAACTTTAACAGAATTATATTTATTAAAATACTGGGCATTGAGTTCCTGATGTCCGGGAATCGGTATTAATAAAGCCGCCTTAGCTAAAACAGCAAGCTCGGTCAGAGTTGAAAAGCCGGCGCGACAGACAACCAAATCAGCTAGAGCATAAGCGTTAAAAATTTCCTGATTCAAAAATTCATAACCTCGATAACGCTCTTCAATTCTTTTTAAAGTTGCTCTGTCATAATAATTATTAAATTGCTGGTCAATCATTTTGCCAATACCAGCCAGATGAATAACCTGATAATTTTCAGTTAATTTGCCGGCTGTTTCCAAAATTATTTGATTAATCGTTTGGGCGCCTGTGCCGCCGCCCATGATTAAAATTGTCCTTAAACGGGGATTGAGTTTGAAAAAATCAATCGCTTTTTCTCTATCTCCGCTAAAAACTGCTTTTCTGACTGGATTGCTGATATGGAAAGTTTTGCGAAAATCAAACTTGCCCAAAGAATCTCTCAATACAACTGTAATAGCCGTGGCCTTTTTAGCCATTAATTTATTAGCTAAACCAATTTCTATATCTTGCTGATGGACAAAACGCGGTATTCTCAAAAACCAAGCCGCATAAATAACCGGCACTGCAATAAAACTGCCAGCCGTCAAAACTGCGTCTGGCTTAAACTTGCGCAAAATAAATAATGACTGAATAAAACCTAAAAAAACCCAAAAAGGCGTAAAAAAATTTGCCAAGCTAAAATACTGCCTTAATTTACCGCCGATTATTGGCTTAAAAGGCATTTGATAAAAGGCCAAAAAATCTTTTTCCGGGCCTTTTTTAGTGCCCAACCAAAGGGATTCAAGAGCAGAATCTTTAATTTTTAATTCTTCATGAACTGCAACTAGTGGAGAAACAGAACCCATGGTTCCTCCGCCTGCAAACAATACTTTCATAATAAAAATAAATTATAAAATTCTAAAAATTCAAAATGATTTTTTTAAAAAAATCATTCCTGCGTTTGCCTTGAAATATTAATCACAATTCCGCAGGCTGCCAGCAAAACCATCAAAGATGTGCCGCCATAGCTTATAAAAGGCAAAGGGGCACCTGTTAAAGGCAAAAGCCCGACCATTGCTCCAATATTAACAAAAGACTGAATAAAAATCCAACTTATAATTCCGGCGACTAATAATTTAGCGAAATTATCAGGGACTTTTTGGGCTATTTTAAAGCCGCGGTACATTAAATATAAAAATGCCAAAACTAAAATTACTGAGAAGAGAAAACCTAATTCTTCGGCAATAATGGCAAAAATTGAATCCCCAGCCACTTCCGGCAAATATTGGAATTTTTGACGGGACATGCCAAAACCGCGACCCCAAAACCCCCCAGAGCCAATAGCCAAAAACGCCTGGTTTATATGATAACCAATGCCTTGCGGATCAAGTTCTGGATGCAAGAAAGTCATTAAACGGGCAGTCCTATAAGGCGCCATTTTTATTAAAACTAAAAGGCCGGCAATTGCAGCCGCTCCGACCCCCAATAAATGGCTTAATTTTGCGCCTCCGATAAAATAAACAGTCAAGGAAACTAAAACTATTATCGACATAGTGCCTATGTCAGGCTGCAAAATTAATAAAAAAGCTATTATTCCCAAAACTGTCAAAAATGGGACCAAGCCCTCTGAAAAATCTCCTGCTTTTTTGCTTCCGCGGTTTTCCAGCCATGTCGCCAGATAAATTAAAAAAGTCAATTTAACCAATTCTGACGGCTGGAAAGAAACGCCCAATACATAAAGCCATCTTTTAGCTGTGCCAAATTCAGCCCCGATGCTCGGAATAAAAACAAAAATCAAAAGAAGTATTGAAAAAATCAAAAAAGCAAACGCCGCTTTTTTCCAAATTCGGTAATCGACCAACGAAAGTAGAATTAATAAAATCAACCCAGGGATTAAGCCAAAAAGAATCTGGTGCTTTACATAATAATAGCCCTCGCCAAATTTGTTATAAGAAAGAGATATGCTGGCGGAAGAAAGGAGAATCAAACCAAAAACTACAATCAAAATTAAAGTAATGATAAATTTATAATCTGGCTTATGCCATGTTTTGTTAAAAAATCTCATTTAATTTTAAAAACTTGTTTTTTAAATTGCTGACCCCGGTCAAATTCATTAACAAATAAACCAAAGCTGGCAGCCCCCGGAGAAAGAAGAAAGATATCGCCCTTATCTAAAATATATTTAGCCTGCCTAAAAGCTTCCGGCATAGAATCAACATAAATTAAAGGCCGGCTGAATTTAATTTTTATTAATTCTTTGGCTAATTTTGAAGTGGCAGTCCCCTCAAATAAAATCAGAGCTTTGACTCTTTTTTTTATTTCTTCCGCTAATTTTCTAAATTCCAAATTCTTATCAGTTCCGCCCGCTAAAAGAACAACGGGACGATTAAAAGACTTTAGAGCCGCAATTGTAGCGTCAGGAGTCGTAGCTGTCGTATCATTATAATATTTAATTCCTTTAAATTCCCTGACTAATTCCAGCCTATTGGGAGCGCCGACAAAATTTTCAACAATTTTTCTGATCTCTTGATTTTTAATTCTGAATAATTCCGCTACTTTTATAGCCGCAGCCGCATTAGCCAAATTATGCCTGCCTAAAATTTTCAAATTCCAACTTTCGGGGATATCTTTGTCTGAAAACCAAATAATTTTTGACCTTGCTTCTTTGGCAAAAATTTTAGAATAAGGGTTATCTTTGTTCAAAATCAAATAATCATCAGCTGACTGGCATTTATAAATTGCCTTTTTATCATTAATATAAGCCTCCATTGTTTTATAATAATTCAAATGGTCGCGAAAAATATTGGTAATAACAGCAATATGAGGGCTTAGTTTCTCTTCTGCCCAGCCCTGAAGTTGCCACGATGACAATTCTAAAACAACCAAATCATCTTTTTTAACTTTTTTTATCAAAGGCAATGTTGCGCTAGCCACAGCATTGCCAGATAAATAAACTTTCTTCTTAGTTAATTTTAATAGTTCATTTATTAAAAGCGTGGTCGTTGTTTTGCCTCTAGTACCAGTTATACCGATAATCGGACAGGAGCAATATTGGGCAAACCAGGAATCATCCATTTTAATCGCCACCTTATTTTCTTTAGCGTATTTAATATAAGGGGACTTCAAAGGCACGCCAGCGGCTTTTAGAATAAAATCTTTATCCTTAAAATCTTTTTTGCGATGTTTGCCCAAGACTAATTCAACCGGCAACTTTTTTATTTTAGCCAATGATTTGGCAAGCTGTCTGGGACTTTTTAAATCCGTCACTGTCACTTCAGCGCCTTCTCTGGCTAAGAATTTCACATCGCCAAGCCCGCGGCCCAATAACCCAAGGCCCATAACAGTAATTTTTTTATTCCTCACATTAAAAATTTCCATTTTTTTAAAAAATTATAATGTCTTTAATTCTCTATTATTGCAGATTAATATAGCTAATTATAGCATTATAATCGGTTTTTAATCAAAAAAAAACCCGTTCCCGCGCTCCACGCTTTACTTGACGGAGGCTGAAAACAAGATTTTTTTATCAAATCAGATGAATTATAAAGCCAAACCAATGACCAAAGAAGCTCCCAAAACCATGGCAGCTAATAAAATTCCTGCTGCCAGATTTTTTTTCCTGATTTCTTTCAAAAGATCAACATCCCCCAGTATCTTATTCGCTACCCAAGTAAGAATTGGCAATGCAATAGACAATGTTATTACTAAAGCAAAAATCCAACCCAAAATAATAACATACTCATTAAAAGCGACTGTCATAATTTTGTTTTAATTAGTTTTTTATTTAACAGCCAAAGGCTGATTCTACCATAGGCGGGCAAGCTGCCTCTGGCAGATATATTAATTTTTTATTTTCGCCCCTGAAAGAATTCTTTTGATATTATTATAACCTATATTTCTAAAATTTAACAGGAATGCTAATCAAATTCTGCTCCTGGCCATTCTGATCCAAAGAATAAACCTCAATAAAACCCTCTTTGGTCTGACTAAATTCATAATTTAAACTTATGGAAAAATCAGCCCATTCTGTGCCCGGCTTATGTTTAGCAATGACGCTTTCTTCAATCAAAGTATTGCCAGCAGAATTCTTGACTCTAATATAAACCTTATCTTGATAAACTATAGCTTCTCCCTCTACTTGAAATGGTGAAGACAACTGTTCATTGGATAATGGAGAAGTAACTTTAATGCTTTTTTGCACCGAGCCTGGCATTGTTTCGGTAGAAGTTTTTTCATTTTGATTTTCTTCCTCTGCGCCGCATTTCGCCAGTTCAATCAATTCTTGGGTGCAGGAAATATACCAGCCTTCAAGGCTTGTATTTATTTTTTGACATTCTTTAAAGCATTCGCCTCTTTTGCATTCACCGCGAAAATAAGCCCACTGATTGCAAACGCTGCCATCACCAAATACACATAAAGCTGCTGAACCAGCTGGTGTCATATAATTTTCTAATGTCCCTCCGTCTTCCACGCATTTAACAGCAGCCAGATTAGCGATTCTAACTGAATCATTGGTATTAACTGCTGGCTGATTTATATTTGTATTATTCTCTTGTTCTTGCTCGTTACTCTTGCTGTCCAGGCACCAGGCCGGCAAATAATCGTTATTTTGATAAATTTTTTTTATTGAACAAAAAGGCGAATAAATTTTAGACAGCCAATTATAATTCAAAAACGGCACAAATAAATAAACAGCCAAAAATAAGATAAGAATAATATTCAAAAAAATTGAAAAGGCGTTAGTTTTCCATTTTTTTTGCATAAATTTATAGTTTGAATTATTTTTTAAAAAATATTATATCCTAATTATAGCCTATTTTTAAAATTAAGAACACCCCGGCCTGAAAATTAAAAAAAGATAATTCTAAAATACAAGGCTTTTAATCTAAATCCAATTTTAATACAGCCGATCAATTAAACTGATTATCACGCCAATAAATGCCATGACAGTCGCAATCAGCCAAAAACGCATCACGATTTTGGTTTCTGGCCAGCCCTTGGCTTCCAAATGATGGTGGATGGGCGCGGAAATAAAAACTTTTCTCCTAAATATTTTTTTGGCAAACAATTGGATAATAACTGAAAGAGATTCAATCACAAACAAAAGACAAATAATCGGCAAAATTAAAACAGAGTTTGTCAGCATGGCAATAATGCCCAAACAAACGCCCAAGCCCATCGAACCAGTATCCCCCATGAAAAATCTTGCCGGCGCAATATTAAACCATAAAAAAGCCAAAAGAGAACCGACAATCACCCCGCAAAAAGCCGCTAAATCAAATCTGCCCTGCGTAAAGGCAATAATGCCAAAAGCCGCAAAAGCCGAAGCTAGCAAGCCGCCAGCCAAGCCGTCAAGCCCGTCTGTTTCATTGACTGAAAAAGATGTTGCTACGATAATAAAAACAAAAATCGGTATATACCACCAGCCGATAAAAAAATTGCCTAAAAACGGCACCCTGATTAAATCCCAATCCAACTTAAAGAAAAACCAAAAAGCGCCAATCAAGGCAATAACAGTATAAATTATTAGTTTATGGCGGACTTGCAAACCGCCGCCTTTAGGTCCTATGCCCTTAATATTAAAAATGTCATCAATCAAACCAACCAAAGCCGAAGCGACCAAAGCCCCCAAAGGCAACAAGGTTTGAGAACGGCTTAAAAAATTAAGCCTGTCAAAAATTTCTAAATCTGTCCACTTGGCCAAATAAAAAAAGACTAAAGCTAAAATTAAAACTGTCAGCCAAACTAAAATTCCGCCCATTGTCGGCGTACCCGCCTTATGCTCGTGCAATTTTGCCATCACCGGAGCCTGGGCGCCGTCGCGAATTTTTTTACCCAGGTTGTATTTATAAAGGAAATGAGTCAAAAAAGGCGTGAATAAAATTGTAACTGCAAAAGCTAAAGTTGTCAGAAATAAAATTTTTATTATAACAAAAGTATCCATAAAATTTATAAGCTATTCCAAACAAAACCAATAAAATATCCGGGGATTTAAAAAATAAAAATTGCCTTCACCTTCATTTATTATTTTAAATATTTAATAAAACAATAAACATCGCCGCTGCCAATAAAATTACCTGCAAAGCCACATTAGCAATAATTAAAGAATAGCTGATCAGCCTCTCCCGTAAATAAAAAATATAAGAAATTATATTATTAAAAATAATTATAAACAAACCTAAAGCGGGGATGAAAAGAATCTGATACCAGGAACCTATTTTATCAATGCCAAAATAGGTATTATAATGCAAAAAAATCTGCCCATATTCAGTCAAATAAGAAAGAGGGTAAATTTTGAGATACAAAATTACCCAAATCAACAAATTAATCAAAACGCTAGTTATGAAAGTTATTTTAACCGCCAAATCTTCACGATAAGGATGATCAAAAAACTTGGAGATATTATAAAAAAGCATGCTGGCTAAATTCAAAAGATTTTGACATTTGTTTTATTTTAGCATATTTGCTTCAAAAATAAAAGAGCCTGCTAATATCGCCTAAAAAATTATCAATGGCAACAAAATATAAGCGAAAAAATCAGCAGGCACTAAAAATTATTTTTTCAGCGGCGACATTTGCCGCAGACGAGCAACTATTTTAGGCAAAATTTCAATCACCTTGTCTATTTCTTTTTTTGTTGTGCCCTTGCCCAAAGTAAAACGCAAAGAAGCATGGCAGATGTCTGCCGGGATTCCCATGGCGCGCAAAACATGCGAAGGCTCCAGAGAACCTGAAGCGCAAGCCGAACCCGTGGAAACAGCTATATCCTCCAAATCCAGCATCAAAAGCATGCTCTCGCCTTCAGCATTTTTAAAGGAAATATTAGCATTGCTCGGCACCCTATTTTCCAAATCACCATTTAGTTGAATATTAGGAATTTTCTTTTTCAAACAAGCGATTAGCTTGTTTCTCAATTTCAAAATTTGGTCATTGGTTATTGGTGATTGATTATTAACCAGTTCAACTGCGGCACCCAAACCGACTATCCCCGCAACATTATAAGTACCTGGTCTAACATTATACTCCTGATGACCGCCAAAAGTCACGGATTTAAGCGGGGTATTTTCTCTAATATAAAGAGCGCCCACGCCTTTAGGACCGTAAATTTTATGGCCAGAAATTGTCATCAAGTCAGCTTTTAAAAAATCAGCCCTCATTTCGCAATAATTAACTGCCTGCACTGCGTCTATATGGAAATAAACTCTATCAAATACTCCAAACTTTTTATTTTCTGTTTCGTATTTTTTGCTTCTTTCCTTGTTAACTTTTTCTATCATCCTGCCAATCTCCTTAATCGGCTGAATCGTGCCCACTTCATTATTAACATACATAATAGAAACTAAAATCGTATTAGCTTTAATAGCTTTCTTAATTTCAGGCAAATTAACTAAACCTAATTTATTAACGCCGACGTAAGTCACTTCAGCCAAACCCTGTTTAACCAACTCCTGGCAAGGCTCCAAAATTGCCGGGTGTTCAATTTGCGAAGTTATAATATGAAATTTTCCTTTGTCCGCCGCAGCTTTAGCAGCGGCGGATTGTTCATTATTTTTGCGAAATGCGGCTAATAGGCCTTGTAAAACCAAATTATTTGATTCTGTTGCTCCCGAAGTAAAAATAATTTCTTTAAACTTGCAGCCAAAAAGTTGGGATAGTTGTTCACGCGCCCAGTCAACGCCTTTCATGGCTCCCTGGCCAAAAGAATGGACAGATGAGGCATTGCCAAAAATATCAGTCAAATACGGCTGCATTTTTTTTAGCACTTGCGAGTCAAGTGGCGTAGTGGCTGAATGATCAAGGTATATTTTTTGCATAAGTTACAAATATACTAATTAAATAAGAATTATTACAAAATTTTAAGCAACCATATACAACCTCACTAATGTACACTGTAGCTCGAAGAACGAAGGTGGATAAAACATTATAAAACCTAATAAAACTTCATACAACCTGATATAACTTCAAATTCAAACCGCAACAACTTCTTTCACGCCTTTAACTTGTTTTTTAAGTTCCGCCTCAATCCCCATTTTCAAAGTCATTTGAGACATCGGGCAATGAGCGCAAGCGCCTTGTAGTTTAACTTTAACAATGCCTGTCTTTTCATCAACATCAACTAATTCAACATCGCCGCCATCCATCTGCAATGACGGGCGAATTTTATCTAAAATTTTTTTAACTTCTTTTTTCATAATAATACTAATTACAAATTAATACGAATATACTAATGTCATAACTTTCGTATATTCGTACGGATTCGTCCCAAAGGGATCCCCTATGGATAATTTTGTAAGTTTATTAACAATGCGCATTTTCCACATCTTTTGCTTCTGCGGATTCTTTAAATATTTCCCCCCTATAATCAGCGATTGCTTTTTTTAAACCTTCTCCGGCTAAAACAGAACAATGAATTTTTTCTTTAGGCAAACCGCCTAATTTGTCTGCAATTTGCTGGCGGGTAATCTTTTTGGCCTCATCCAAGGTTAAACCTTTAGCCATTTCAGTTAACATAGAAGAAGAAGCAATAGCTGCTCCACAACCTAATGTTTGAAATTTAATATCCTCTACGATTTCCTGACCATAGTTATTTTTCCCGACCTTAAGATAAATTTTCATCATATCGCCGCAAACAGGATTGCCAACTTCACCAATTCCGTCAGCATTTTTAATTTCGCCCTGATTGCGCGGATTTTTAAAATGGTCCATTAAAATATCACTATATTGCATATTTTAAAATTAAGAATTAAGGAATAAGCACTAAGCTTAATTCTTAATCCTTAGTCCTTAATCCTTAGGTTATTAAATCTTTTAATTTAATTGATTCTAAAGTCTTATTAATTTCACATTCCAATAAATTCCAAACTTGCTTGGCTGAACAATCACATTCAGTTAATTTGCAAGCATTGGCCAATTTTACACAGTTATACGGAGATAAATCGCCTTCCAAGGCTAAAAAAATATCTCGAACTGAAATTTTATTCGCTGGCTTAGCTAATTTATAGCCGCCTTTAACTCCCTTGGTACTTTTTATCAAGCTGGCTTTTTTAAGTTTGGCAAAAAGACGTTCAAGATAAGCCAAGGAAATTTTTTCATCTTTAGCTATTTTGGCCAAAGAATAAGGTTCTGGCCCCTCTTGCTTTTTTGCCAAATCAACTATTGCTCTTAAGCCATATGATGATTTTGTACTAAACTTCATAATTCTAAAAAATTACAAATCCTTTACAAATCTACAAGAATTACCTTAATTAGTCAATCCGTAGACTAATAGTTAATCAGCAGATTTATATTCATAAAATACCAACCGATTTAGTTGGTATTATTAGTATAACAAATATAAAAAAGCAAGTCAATCCCCTGTTGACAAGTCCGAACCTTTTTGTTAATATATTCGTATCAACTTTTAACTTTATACTTTTAACTTTCAACTAATTCTATGGCACATAAGAAAGCAGGCGGCTCCACCGCGCTCGGTCGGGATTCCGTAGCCAAAAGACTAGGTGTTAAACGTTATGCCGGACAAATTGTTAAAGCTGGCAATATTTTAGTGCGTCAAAGAGGCTCAAAAATCAGAGCTGGCAAAAATGTAATGATGGGTAAAGATGACACTTTATTTGCCACTATTGACGGTATTGTTAAGTTTACCGAACGTAAAATTAAAAAATTTGACAGCCGGCTAAAAAAGACCAAATTTATCCACGTTGAACCAGTCAAAAAATGACGTCCTCCCCGCACTCAAAAAACCGCCCCTAACGGGTCGGTTTTTTTCATGCGGGGTTTCCTTTGCTCCGCTACTCATGAGAATTCGGCGGCGATATTTCAGCCGTAACATCAA
>DSBA01000068.1 GCA_011046145.1 Candidatus Uhrbacteria bacterium
ACGGCATTGGCGACATTTTAACCGCCCATCACTTAATTGCCAAAGTTTTTTATTAAAACATTTTGAACATCTTACCATAATGAAATTATATCATTTTGGTACGATTTTCAAACTTTACCCTTTCCTGATTTTCCGGGATATAAAGCTTTAAATTGGGCACTATTCTGTAAAAACCGCCTTCCCTGATAATAAAAGAAAGGCGCGGTTGATCATCAACTATGGCTAAATTTAAATTTTCTATTTTCTCCAAAATAAACAGGTCGTCTTTTAAAATATCCGGCTCCCAGACATAAGGCAAATCATAAAAAGTTAGTTCCAAAGGCGCTTTAAAAAAATTCATCAGTTGATAATCAACCCAAAAGTACAAATAATTAAAAGTCATATAATCAGCCAAATTAGCTATAAAATGCACTGCTTCTTCCCCTGATAAATCAATCGGCTCTTTGAAAACTACTTTTACCTTGCCTAATAAGTCCAGGGTAAAATTTTCCACTCTGCTAGCATCTCTAATTTCATTAAGTTTGGTTGTCTTAGAATCCTGCTGATAAAAAAGCTCATTAATTAAAACTTCCTGAATGGGATTTTGCCCCTCATTTGTCAATGTCTCAGGCATTAATTCCTCGTATTTTTCAGGCGGCGATAATTGGATCAAATAATCACTGGCATTAAAAGCCAAATCTGTCTGTGGATATTTAGAGCTAAATAAGCTTATAAAATTTATGCCTGTCTGGCCAGCCACATCCGAATTTTTAACATTGGCTAAAGTTATGGCTATTTTTTCCCTCTTGGATACGCTTACTGGTTCTGGCCAATAATAACGAATGTCATCGCAATTAGAAACGCAATTGGGATTGCTTTTGCCGATTATGGCAACTCCTTGCGGCAATCCCGAAACAGTTAACCGCGCCTGGCTTAAATCTGGGCTGTAACCAGCCAAAGAAATGAGGATATGGCCTATTAATGAATCTTGAGGCAAGCCAAAACTTATTGTCCAAGTCGCCAAACTTGAGCTGGTTTGGGGCTGAATCTGAAAAGAAAAATCACTCAAACTGCTCACAGCCCGACCTTGGCCTGGCAAAAGGCAAACCAACGCCAAAATAAAAATTAATGTTATTTTTAAAAACTTTTCCATATATTATAACCCTTGCCTAATAGCAGCTGGCAAATAGTAAAAAGCCAAATATTATTTGCTGATATTATTTTCTTATTTGAACCTTTAAATTTTCCTCCAAAGTTTTTAAAACTTTTTTATGGATAATCTGCACTTCATCCATAGTTAAAGTTTTATCATCAGAACGGTATTCAATCCTGAAAGCAATTGATTTTTTGCCTTCAGGAATGCCTTTGCCTTCGTAAACGTCAAAAAATATTATCTTGCGAATCAAATTTTTTTCCACGCTTTTGACTAAATCCTTAACATTCTCCCAAAGTATTTTTTTCTCAATAATCATAGAGATATCAAGTTCAATACTCGGAAATTTAGGAATTTCTTGATATTTAATTGCATCAGAATAAATTTCTGCTAATTTAGTCAAATTTAATTCAAAAAAAGCTAATTTAGTTTCCAAATCTAATTTGGCATACAATTTATCAGCTAATTCGGCAATATAACCGTAAATTTGCCCATTGATAACAACTTTAACCGCCCGCGATTTTTTCATAAATACTTCGGCTGTTTCAAAACTCTCAAATTTATAATTAAAATGCAAACGAGATAATAAAGCCGCCACAATATTTTTGGCGAGATAAAAAGGCTGAGCATTTTTTTTCTCCTGCAAAATCCCGCCAACCCATTTTTCCTGCAACGGCAGATATCCCTCTCCTTTGTCAGAAATTCTCTCGCCTTTTTTATTATTTAAATATGTTGAACCGATTTCAAACAAGCTGATATCATCATAAAATCGGTTGTTTAAAATGCTGTTTTGCAGCAAATTCGGAATTAAAGTCGTCCTTATTCTGGCTGTTTCATACGAAAGAGGATTGCTGATTTTAATATGGTCATCAGGATTTAAACCTAAATTTCTCAACAGCTCTTCGCTATTAAATGAATAATTATAAACTTCAGCCATGCCAAGTCCATAAGCTAAGATATTCTTAATTTCCCTTTCCAATTCTCTTTCGGGATTTGATTCCGGCCTCTGCATTTTGACTTCTGGCATTTTAATTTCAATATTGTCATAACCGTAAATCCTGGCTACTTCTTCGACAATATCCTCGGGAATAGAAATATCTTTGGTGGCGCGCCAAGTCGGCGCCATTACTTCAAAAATGTCCTCTTTCTTTTTAATTTCAAAGCCTAAACTTTCTAAAATTGCCGCGGCTTTGCTTGGCTCAATTGCCTGGCCAATTCTTTGATTTATAAAATCAAATCTAACTTCAATCGGTCCCTGGTTTAATTTGAATTTTTTCACATCTTCAATTTCAGAAATGATTTTTGCTTCAGGACATAATTGCAAAATAAATTCTAGGGCTTTTTTAATGCCCAGCTCCGCAATATTGGGATCCAAAGATTTTTCAAAACGAATTGATGCTTCTGTTCTTAAGCCTAATTTAGCTGAAGTTTTGCGGATAGAAACATGACTGAAATTGGCTGATTCAATAATAATTCTTTTTGTCTGATTATCAATTTCCGTATTAGCCCCGCCCATTACTCCAGCTATGGCAATCGGCTGTTTAGCATCAGCGATCACCAGCATTTCCTCATCTAATTTTCGATTCTCATCATCCAAAGTCTTAATTTTTTCGCCCGGATTGGCTTGGCGCACAATAATGCGCTGGCCTGCCAATTTATCATAATCAAAAGCGTGCAAAGGCTGGCCTATTTCCAGCATTACATAATTGGTAATGTCAACGATATTATTGATTGAGCGCATACCCACAGCCTCAATCCTTCTTTTCAGCCAATCAGGAGATTCCTCAATTTTAATTCCTTCAATAACCACGCCCAGATAACGCGGACAAAAATTAAAATCTTCTATCTTAATGTCCAATTTTCCTTTTCCCTCTTTAAAATTTTTAACTTTATAACTTTCTAATTTCCCTCTCAAAATAGCAGCCACTTCTCTGGCCACGCCATAATGCGACCATAAGTCGGGCCTGTGTGTCAATGACTTATTATCAATTTCATAAATTATATCATCAAGGCCCAAAGCCTTGGACAAAGCCATGCCAGGCATTAATTTCTTGTCTAAAATCAAAATTCCCAAATGGTCTTTGCCTAATCCCAATTCATCCTGAGCGCAAAGCATGCCTTCTGATTCTTCGCCGCGAACTTTAACTTTTTCAATTTTTAAACCATTAGATAAAACCGCGCCGATTGTGGCTACTGGCACTTTTTGGCCTTTGGCAATATTAGGCGCGCCGCAAACTATATTCAGTTTTTTTTCTCCAATATCAACTATTGCCAGTTGCAATTTGTCAGCATTGGGATGCTTTTTGACTTCCAGAATTTCACCCACTATCACGCCTTTTAAGCTTTCTTTTTGATCAACAAAGCCTTCCACTTCAGCCATGGCCATGGTCAATTTCAAACCCAATTCTTTAGCGCTTAAAGAGTCAGGGATTTTAACAAAATCTTTTAGCCAATTGCGAGAGATAAACATAAAATTTTATATATTGCCAATATTTAATCCTTTATCTTCTTTTAATAATTTCCAATAATCAGGGTGATTTACCCTATTATCAATGGTATATTTCTTCTTAACCTTGTTGTTGATATTATTTTTGATTCTAACATTTTTCTGAAAGATAATTTCAAATTTATTTTCGTCGTCAAATAATGACTTTTTATCCATTCCTATTTTTTCTTTAATAGTAGATAAATATTCTTTATTTATCTCATACCCAATAGAATCTCTATTTAAATCTTTAGCAACTTTAATAGTAGTACCGCTACCTAAAAAGGGATCCAAAACTGTTTCGCCCACAAAGCTGAACATTTTAATTATGCGTCTTGGCAACTCCTCCGGAAACATAGCTATATGACCATTATTTTGTTTCTCACCAGCAAAATTCCAATGACCAGTAAAATATCTTCGCCATTCTTCCTTAGTAAGTTCTGATTGCTCTTTTATTTCTTCCGAAATATTATTTGATAATTTCCCTAATTTTTTGAATAATAATATAAATTCATAATCAATAGCGATCATGCCATTTCTCGGATATGGAAATGAACCCATCACCGAAGCACCGCCAGTAGTGTTCATTGTTGTAACTTTTTGCCAAATAATTGCACCCATATAATCAAAACCAATAGATTCACAAAATCTAATAATTTCCTCGCGAATAGGAATTACTTTATATCTTCCATAAGTGACCGCTCTGGCAAATTGATCTCCGATATTTATTACCAGCCTACATCCATCACATAAAACACGATGACATTGATCCCAAACTTGATTCAATTTATTTATATATTCTTCATAAGAATCATTAAAACCAATTTGGTTCTTATTGCCATAATCTTTAATTTGCCAATAGGGAGGGGAAGTAACAATAAGATGGACGGATTTATCATTTATTTCCGCCATATTTCTGGAATCCCCTATGATTATTTTATGTTTTGTAATCATATCTTAATTTAAATTGCATTAACTACCAATTAATGATTCGGCGTCTATTTCTAAACCATCCTTAGTCTTTTTATAAAAAATTATTTCACATTTAATCTTTTCCTTTAGAGAATTCTTTGTTTTGTAGGTTATGGGCTTTATAGACACAGGGATTTCGCCTATAAAACCATCGATACCTTGAGATTCTTCCTCTGGATTCGCAAGCCTATAAGTTGTCTCTTTAATTGAAGCAATTTTATTAAGTATTGCCTCTTGAAATTTTAATCCAATGAAAGTCTTTTCTAACAATAGATCCTCAACCCACTCTTTTATCATATTTTCATCTATATCTTTAATAGCTTGTTTCAAGTTAATTATCATCGCAGTAATTTTTGCAGTGGCATTCTCAATCGCATTAGGATATCTATCTAAATACCATTTTTTCCAAGCTTCATATGTTTTTTCTGGACATTCATTAATTAATTCTGATAATTGTCCGACAACTCTTGGTCTTGTTCCTTGGGCATTCTGATTAGCTAAATTAATTAATTGCGTTGTATATTTGGGAAAATCATGAGTAGTGCCCACTAATTCTTTAATTAATTCCTCATTTTTTATTTTTATCATAATCTTTCTTTAAATTTATTATAATAATTTCAAACCCAATTCTTTAGCGCTTAAAGAGTCAGGGATTTTAACAAAATCTTTTAGCCAATTGCGAGAGATAAACATATATTTATAAACATAACTGCGAAATTTATACAAAATATACGAAAATTAATAATTCAACTTTTGTAAATTTCGTAAAAAAATTTTTATTTTAGTCTAATTATATTTCATTGGGAATATCCACAAATTCCACCTCCAGATCAAATTTTTCCGCCAGCAATTCGCCTAAATTCTTAACACCCAGCTTTTCCGTATTATAATGGCCTGCGTTTATAAAATTAATACCTATTTCTTCCACTGCGCGAACAACTGACTCGCGAATATCACCGCTTAAAAAAGTATCACAACCGGCAACAACAGCAGCCTTATAGTCAGGCGAGGCCCCGCCGGAAATTATGCCGACTTTTTTAACTTTTTGCGGCCCGGCAGCAAGGCTGTAAGCCTTAACGCCTAATTTTTCATTAACCAAATCAACAAAATCAGCCAATTCCATTTCCGGTTTTAATTCGCCTAAGTAGCCAATATCGCCATAATCAGGGGTGTTTAAAACTTTTACGTCTTGCAAATTTAACAATTTACACAAACTAATATTATTGCCGATTTCCGGATGCGCGTCCAAAGGCAAATGAAATCCCATTAAATTTATTTCGTTTTCCAATAATAATTTTAATCGGTTTTTATATAAGCCGGTTATTTGCAATTCACCGCCCCAAGCGCCAGAAAAAAGACCATGATGAACAATCAGCATATCAGCTTTTTTAGCAATAGCCTGTTCAATCAATTTTTGCGATAAACTGACTCCGGTCACTATTTTTTTTATTTCCGACTTGCCTTCAACTTGCAAACCATTATGGCATTTATCGTCAAAATCCTTAACCTTCAAATACTCCTCGCAAAATTTTACAATTTTATCTCTTTGAATGCCCATAATTTTTACTATTAGTAGATCCGTATAGTAGATTCGTAGCCTATCCGTAGATTAGTATCAAAATTAAAATTGATTCAAAAATCTTAAATCACCACTTTGTAATAATCTAATATCATCAATGCCATACTTCATCATTACCAACCTAGTAGTACCCAAACCAAAAGCAAAACCAGACCATTTGTCAGGATCGATTCCGCCGTATTTTAAAACATTAGGATGAACCATGCCACAGGGCAATAATTCTAACCAACCGGTTTGTTTGCAAACTGAACAGCCTTTTCCACCGCAAATCAAACATTTAATATCTAACTCAAATCCTGGTTCAACAAAAGGGAAATAACCAGGACGTAATCTAACTTCGACATCTCTTTTAAAAATACCCTTTAATAATTCTTTCATTACTGCAATCAAATTGGCTATGGAAATATTTTTATCAATCATTAATCCTTCCATTTGATAAAAAGTGTGTTCATGCGAAGCATCTGTTGCTTCATTGCGGAAACATCTGCCTGGCACAACGCCGCGAAAAGGCGCGCCATATTTTTGCATAGCCCGGACCTGTACAGGCGAAGTGTGTGTCCTTAAAACTAGTTTATCTTTAGATTCTATAAAAAAAGTGTCTTGCATGTCTCGAGCAGGATGCCAAGAAGGTATATTCAAAGCTTCAAAATTATAATAATCAGATTCCAGTTCAGGCCCGTCTAAAATCATAAACCCCATAGACTTGAAAATATCTTCCAATTCATACTGGACCTGGGTCATTGGATGCAGGTGCCCTAATTTATATTTTTCTATCTCAAGAGTCACGTCAATAAAATCCTTCTCTAATTCTGATTCTGTCTGCAAATCCAAATCAGCTTTTTTCTGAGCCAAAGCATTGGTAATTTCTATTTTAATTTCATTGGCCAGAGCGCCAAGCTTGGGCCGCAGATCTTCTGAAACATCTTTAATGTCTTTTAACAGCTTGGCCAATTCCCCGCTTTTTCTGGAAAAATACTTTTTCTCAATTTTTTGCCACTCTTTTGAATCTTTAATCGCCTGAATATCTTTCAGCGCTTGGGCCTTTATTTTTTTGAGGTTTATTTCCATATAAAAATATTTTAAAAAAAAATTATTATTGATCGCCAAAATTAATAATAAAATTATTGGATTATCTTGCCAATAAAATTGGCGAAAACATTACTATAACGGATAACGTCCTGAAAAGTGATAACAATCACCAAAAGCATTAAAATGGCAAAACCAGTCGCATGGACAATTGACTCTATTTTTTGGCTGACCGGCTTGCGCCTTATTTTTTCAATGCCTAAAAATAAAAGCCTGCCTCCGTCCAAAGCCGGAAAAGGCATAAAATTAATAATGGCAAGATTTAAAGAAAGCAAAGCGGTAAATTGCAGGATATAAATAAACCCTAACTGCGCTACCTGGCCAGTCAAAACAGCAATGCCAACAGGTCCTGCCATCTGCACTCCGGCAGGCTTGCCAATAACCAAATTTTTCAAAATATTGCCAAAAGCAAAAACAATTTCCTTGGTCAGATAACCTGTCAATTTAAACCCCTGCCAAACAGCTTTATGAATCGGATGAGAAATAATTCCTGTTTCAACCAAACCAATGCCAATCCCCCCTCTGTCTTCGCCAATATTAACAACTTCAACTTCTTTAATAAAAATATCTTCGCCTCTTTGAATTTTATAACTGGCTGTTTGGCCGATTCTAGGTGAAACATACTCTAAAAAATTTTTCACGCCCAAAATATCCTGGCCATCAATGCTCAAAATCACGTCGCCTATTTTAATGCCCGCTTCTTTTGCCGGCTTGCCATCAAGGACTGAAACCACTTGTAGTTTATAATCTTTAACAATGCCTTGCTCCAAAGCAGCTTGGTCAACTGCCTGAGGCAAGCCAATGGCAAAACCAATAGAAAGCAAGACAGCGCATAATAAAAAATTCATCGCCACGCCAGCGCATAAAACAATCGCCCTTTTCCAGGGTTTTTGATGGCTAAAACTATCTTCATCTTCCCTGTTTTCACCGCTTTCGCCTTTAATTTTAACAAATCCGCCCAAAGGTATCCAATTTACAGAATAAACAACGCCATCCTTGCCTTTTTTGCTCCAAGCCCGAGGTGGAAAACCAAAACCAAATTCCTCGACTTTAATGCCCATTTTTTTGGCAGTTACAAAATGGCCCAATTCATGGACAAAAACCAAAATGCCTAGTACAATAATAAAAATTAATACAGTTGTAAACATGTACTTTTAAAATATTATTAATTTAATAACTTAATTTTACTTCAAATAAAGGAAAAAGGCAAACTATTGAAAATAGTCCCCAAAAACCATTTAAACTAACAAATCAAAAAGGAGGACAAAATGAAAGAAATACGAATAGAAGCGCGAGTGCGCAACAACATTCTCTATCATGCTATTTTTGATACCTGGGGCAGTGTGCGCCAATTTTGCCTAGTATACAAGCTAAATGAATTAGAAGTCGGCAAACTTCTGAATTTAACAAAATCACCTGTGACAAAAAAAGGCAAGTGGCGACCATTCTGCTTAAAGTTGGCAGAGATCCTTGGAAAAGAGGTTGAAGCATTATTCCCTTTGCAGCTTTATGAAGTTGAAATGCCCAAAAGGACTATTGAGCTTTCCTTTGCCGAATTGCCGCTGGACGGAATCCAGCAGATCAAACAGCTGCCAACTGCTGACGATCCGGAAATCAACCTAATTTCGGGGGAAAAACGCCAAGAATTTCTGCAAGTTATAAAGGATTTAACGCCCAGGGAAGAAAAAGTCATTTTAATGTATTTTGGGCTGGATGAAGACGGCAAAGAATATACTCTGAAGCAAATCGCCGATGACTTTGGTGTCGGACCCGAAAGAATCAGGCAAATCAAAGAAAAAGCCTTGCACAAATTAAGGCATGTTACTCGCAGTAAAAAAATTTTTGAGGCCCTGACCTGAATAAACATAAAATCCTTGACCAACCGGCCGGGGATTTTTAAATTAATGCGAATAATTGTTTTAATTTATAAATATTAATTTGGTAAAATATGCAACCTCCTGTAACCTTATATAACCTCATAAAACCTTACAAACTAACTTTTTCAAATCTTATCCTCTTACCGAACCAGCCCTCGCCCAATTTTTCATAATGCGGTGACAAATCAGTTACATAATAAATGTTATTTGAATTCTTATCCAATTTATTTTCAATTTCCGAATGTCTATTTAAATAATCAGCCAAAGCATCAGCTACTATTTCTCCAGAATGCAAAACTTTTGTTCTTGCCCCCATGATCCCCTGAATTTCTTTATATAAAATAGGATAATGGGTGCAGCCTAAAATTAAAGTATCAATTTCGGCCAATTTCAGCGGTTTCAAATAAGTTCGTAAAACTTTTTTTGTCACATCATTTTTTTGCCAGGCTTCTTCAATCAAAGGCACTAACAGAGGACAAGCCTGCTGCATAACTTCCATTTTCGGATCCAATTTGGCGATTTCCTGAATATACGCTTGGGAAGATACTGTCCCCTTTGTGCCAATCACCCCGATTTTCTTTTTGGCAACTTCCACAGCTTTTTCCACTACTGGCCGAATCACGCCTAATACTCGCCGGTCAGGATAATTAACTGGCAGCCATTCCTGCTGGATCTTACGTAAAGCTTCAGCCGAGGCAGTATTGCAGGCAATAATAATCAACTGGCAATCTTGCTTAAATAAAAAATCAACCGCCTGTCTGGTAAATTCATAAATCGTTTCTTGCGAACGGTTGCCATAAGGCACCCGGGCTGAATCACCCAAATAAATATAATCGTATTGCGGCAATTTTTTAATAATGTCTTTTAAAATAATCAAGCCTCCCAGGCCTGAATCAAATATGCCAATCTTCATAAATAAAAAATTTAACCGGGCGAAAACGCTCTTTGTCTGTGACTGTCATCCTGAACGAAGTGAAGGATCTGTGAAGTCATAGATTCTTCGTTTCACTCAGAATAACAAAGAGTGTTTTCGCCCTGCATTCTTATCTAATTAGAGTTAAAAATTCCTTAACCTTCTCATCCACTAATTTCTGCGACTTGGCTTCAACATTGAGCCTAATCAAAGGTTCCGTATTTGACTTGCGCAGATTAAAGCGCCAGTCGGCAAATTCCACAGAAATGCCGTCTATTATTTCAAATTTTCCTCCTTTATACTTTTTTTCAGCCAATTTTAAAACTTTATCAGGATTTTTTACTGTCCTATTAATTTCACCGGAAATAAAATATTTTTCCCTATATGGCTTGGCTAATTCTGACATTTTAATGCCTTTTTTGCTCAATTCCTGCAAAATTAAAAGCAAAGGGATCATGCCATTGTCGCAATAAAAATTATCGCGAAAATAATAATGCCCGGAAGTTTCGCCGGCAAAAAGAGCGTCTTCTTTTCTCATTCTATCTTTAATAAAAGCATGACCAGGCTTATTTATTAAAGCTTGGCCGCCAACTTTTTTAATTGTATCTTCAACCGCCCAGGTCAAACGAGGATCATAAATAATTTTTTTTGATTCTCGGCCGAATTTTTCTAACATTACTCCTGCTAAAATGGCTGTCAAATAATAACCATCAATGAATTCACCGTTTTCATCAAAAATAAAACAACGGTCAGCATCAGCATCCCAAGCCACCCCTAAATCCACATTGCTTGAACGCACTAATTCTTCGGTTTCCAGCCGCCTTTCTGCCAACATGGGATCTGGCCGGCCTTTGGGAAAATTGCCATCTGGTTCAAAATCCAAAGGAATAATTTCTATGGGCAAATCAGCCAAAATTTTATTAACTACCACCCCAGCCATGCCAAAATTAGCATTGGCCACAATTTTCATGGGCTTTATTGATTTAACATCAATAAAACTTAAACAGTGCTCAACATAATCAGCTAAAATATCTTTTTTTATAATTTCCCCTTTTTCCGGCTCAATTATTTCTTCGTTTTTCAAAGTTTCTTCTTTGAGATCCATCAGTCCTGAATCAGCAGAAATGGCAATCGCTCCTTCTTTAACAAACTTCATGCCATTGTATTCTTTGGGATTATGGGAAGCAGATATTATAATGCCGCCGCCATAGCCATATTTAGCCACGCTAAAATACATCATATCAGTTGAAACCGTACCAATATCAATTACATCATACCCGGCATTGGTTATGCCTTTAGCAGCCGTTTGCCATAAACTCGGGGAAGACAAGCGAACATCTTTAGCCAAAACAATAGAGCCTTGGGGCTGAAAAACCTTAAGATAAGCCTGGCTGATTTTATAAACAGCATCTTCATTAATTTCATCGGGATAAATCCCCCTGATGTCATAAGCTTTAAAAATTTTCGGATCTAATGCCATAAAATTAAAATTAAATCTTTTCCAATTTCAAATCCTTTTTTAACGCCTCTACCAAAACTCCTAATCCCCAAAGAATAATAATTAATTTAATCAGCCAGCCAATAAAAGGAATTGCATATAATAAATAAATTATTGCCACACCAAAAATCATTGACCAAAGCATAACCGGCTCCTTTTTTTTATTGAACAATTTGATAATTCTGTCTCCGAGATAAATGCCAATCAAAATCGTGCTTAAATAAAGGGCAATAAAATATAAAGCGCCTAAAATCAAAGCCAAGGGCAGACCGATTACTGTCGCGATTAAAATAATCAAGATAACAGGAGTAACAATTAAATATGCCAAGCCGCGTAAAACAGAAAACAAAATATTTTCATCAACATTTTTCTGTACCTTGAGAATAAAATCTTTAAAAAAAGTAATAAAAATTAAACCCACTAGCAAAGCGCCTAAAAACGCTGCTAGCCAAAAAGCGAAAAAAAATCCATTAAGCTTTGTTTTTAAACTGGCTTTAGGCTGTTTTTGCCACTGGCTGAATTTCTCTTCTTTTTGGACTTTGGCGCCACTTAAAAATTCAGCTGGCTGGCTGGCCGAATATTCCAAATTGCCATAAATATTAGCCTCGGGATATAAAATTAAATCTCCTGATGGATCAATAGTTAAATAGGCATTGCCTAAAATTTGGCTGTTTAAAATTAAAGTACCAGCCGCGCCATGCAAATTGCCGTTTATTTTACCATCAATTTCCACAATGCCGCCAGCCAAAAATAAATTTCTGCCGATTTCAGCCTCTTTATTTATGGTTAAATTTCCAGCTGCCACAGTCACGTTTTTCCCTATTTTGCCATTAATAATCAAGGTGCCGCCGATTGTCCGGACATTGCCCTTAACTTCCGAATTAATTACCAAATTAGAAGCAACTGCAATAATGTCTCCTTCTACTGGCCCGGAAACAACTATATTCGCTCCAGCCAAATAAAGGTCATCATTGATTGAAGCATTAATGTTTATATTATTTCCAGCTGCAACAAAAACATCATTAATACTCAAGTCATCAGGCAGATAAATATTATTAGCCCTAATTTGGCTAGCCTTAGACACTGTCAGTGGTATTAATAA
>DSBA01000097.1 GCA_011046145.1 Candidatus Uhrbacteria bacterium
ACCTAATACAACCTCATAAAACTTCATATAACCTTATCCTAATATCCGCACACTTTTTCCTAACCACTAGTGTTGCTCTCATTATATACAAACTCGGCTATGGCTTTGATCCTTTTATCCATCAGGTCACTGAACTGGCGATTTTTAAACAAGGCGCTATTTTGCCCAAGCCTTTTTATTACCTGGGGCAATATTCTTTGGTTGTTTTTCTGGCTCATTTATTGCAAATCTCCGTAGAATGGATTGATAAATTGCTGCTGCCGATTTTGCCGACGGTTTTTTTGCCTTACACTATTTATAAATCTTTAATCAAAACTACTCCCTGGCCTGCTAATTTTTGCCAGATATTAACTTTTATTTTTTTGCTTTTGCCTTTTAATCTGCTTATTGCCACCACTCCCCAAGGGCTGGCTGTTTTTTTTAGCCTGATAATTTTATTCTTGTCTTTTTTGTATCTGAAAAACAAACAAATCCCTTTCTGGTATTTAAGCGCCTTGGCCTTGGTTGCTTTATTAATTCACGCCCTGGCCGGCATCCCGATCATTATTTATTTAGGCCTGGCTTGGTTATTAAACAATCAAAATAAAGCCACAAAGATTATTGCCCCGCTATTTGCCATATTTGCGTCAATTTCAATTCCCTTTGCTTTATATTCCAACTCCCTTTTTTCAATTTATAAAACAAAAATAACCGCGACCGGCTTTAATTTGCTTGACCTGCCAAATATCTTTAACAGGCAATACAATTATTTCTTGGATCTTGCCTATTTTTACAGAAATTCAATTTACTGGCTTTTTATTTTAATTGGCGCCATAACCTTGGTTTATTTAATAACGCAAAAAAAAGATAAAATTTTCAGAGCTTCAATTTTAACTTTTGTAATTTTGATTATCAATGCTATCTTGTTAAATTTTATCAGCGTTTCTTTTATTATTGACTACGAACAAGGCGATTTTGCCAAGCGGATCTGGCAACTGGCTTTTTATTTTCTGCTGCCGGTTGTAATCTGCGGTTTTTATTTATTTATAGATAAAGCGCAAAAAAACCAAATTTATAAAATATTTATTATCTTTTTACTTTCTAGCTTTATAACTTTTAACTTTTATCTAAGCTATCCCCGCTTTGATGATTATGACAATTCCAGATTTATTAATGTTTCAGCAACGGATTTTGCCGCAGTTGATTTTATTGAAAAAAACAGCGACAACCAGCCTTATATTGTTTTAACCAACCAAATGACTTCTGCCGCCGCCTTAAAAACATTCGGCTTCAGCCGATATTATAATGGACATTATTTTTATCCTATCCCGACCGGCGGCGATCTTTACAGCTGTTTTGAAAAAATGATCTATGAAAAGCCAACAAAACAAACCGCAGTTGAAGCCATGGAATTAACAGGAGTCAGCCAGGCCTATTTTGCGTTGCCTGGCTACTGGAGTCGCTTTAAAATAATAGCCGAAGACGCCAAAAAAGAAGCAGATGATGTTTTCAGCCTTGACGATAAAGTTTTAATCTTGAAATACTTAAAATAAAAAAAGCCAAACAAATCGGCTGATAAAACATTTTTTATTATTAAATAGGCAAATTAAAAAAAATTTGCTTATTTTTTTACTGCAACTGGCCGTTCTCAACTTTAATAATATTTGAACAAGCGTAATTGTCTGCCAGATCAAAACTGCAAACCTGATAATAATAATTGCCCGGGCTGGTGATATTAACTGAATTATCCAAATAATTTTCCTGGCCGTTGCCCCTCTCAGCCAAGCTGTCTAACGGATAACTTAATGAAGAATTATTAAACGCGCGTAAAATTTTATAATTTTTAAAATCATCTTCATAATTGGCTGACCAAGTCAAGCTGACGCCTGTTTCAGAAATACCAGCAGACAAGCTCGGAGCAGAAGGCGGTATTGTATCTGCTTCTTTCTCCCTCGGCATTTCAATCTCTTCAACATTGCCACAAGCGACCTTGCCACTAATTTTCAAAACGCAAATCCGGTAATAATATTTTTTTCCTTTTTTTGCACTAGCATCAAGATAAGAATTTAGCTCCTTGCTATCTGAATTTTTTATCGCTTTTTCATCCGGATATTTCAAATCCCGGTTATTTTCTGAACGAACAATCTGGTAATTTTTAAAATCATCTTTATGATAAACAGACCAGGAAAGAAAAATGCCGGTTTCTTTTGCTTCGGCAGTCAATTCAAGGCTTTCTTTAATCGCTACAAAATCAGGTTCTTCTTTTGGCAATGGTTCGTCAAGAATTGGCTCGTCAATTTTTTGGTCTAATTCAAAATTCCATCTGTACCATTCTTCCCGCATTAAATTTTCCCTTCTAAAATCCTCTACTTTTAACAAATCATTTTTATTTTTTTTCAAATCAACCAGGGCTTTTTCCCCTGTTTCCAAGCGCATGGACATAAGAATGCCTTCGGCGTCAAAAATTTCTAAATTAATCTTGTTTTCAAAAGCCAAAATGGCCAAATAATCCTGCTGGGCATTGGTAATTATCTCAAAACGCGAATCAGTTGCTGCGATTTTTATTTTTGAAGATTCTACAAAATATTTTTCCTGCCCAGCCGCATAATGGCAGCTCCTGCCTCTTAATTGATTAATAGAAACAATGTCTTTGGCTAAGCTTTCTAAAATTATTTCCGTATCAGCGCCCAAGCGTATAATAGCTCCGTTTTCCAAATTTAAAACAGCCAATGATTCTCTGCCGGTTTTTATTTTATGGCCCTGGCGCAAAATATCGCTTTTTGCCGCTTTTTCATATGGCTGGTTATCAATGCTGATTTGAATATCTCCTTGGATAAAATCAAAAGCTGCCGTTAAAATTTCGCTTTCCTCTTCAGGCTGAAAAACCTGTTTTTCTTCTGGCTTGTCAAAATCAATTTTACTGAAATAATTAACATAAAACCAATAACCAAAACCGCCCAGGCAGGCCAGGATAATAATTATTATAATCCACTTTATTGGATTGGCTTTACGGCGGTAATAATACATAACTTTTTAAAAACAAAATTCAAATCGCAAACCTTTGTTTGTCAAAGCAAACTTCGGTTTGCGAAGGCAAAAATCAAAATAAATCTCAAATTCCAATTATTAAATCTAAAATTTTATTTTTTGAAATTTGAATTTTGGATTTGTCTTGTCTTTTGGATTTTGTTTTTTTAATTTTATTAAAAATTATCGTTCATTTAAACTTCACAGTTGCAATATTTTATAAATGTAGTTTTTAATATCAAAATCTTTTGCTCTTATTCTGGCGTTTTCTGACATTTGCTGATAATTATCAATATTCTGCAGGCTTAAATTTAATTTATTAAGCAAGCTTATTTTATTGCCAGCCTCAAAAGTATAGCCATTAACTCCTTCCTGAACAAGCTCGGGCACGCCCCCGATCTCCGAAGCAATTACCGGCGTGGCGCATTTAAAGCTGTCATAAATCACGCTGGGCGAATTTTCATAGCATAAAGAAGGGACTATGGTATAATGGATTTTTTTAAAAACTTGCCGGCTTAATTTGTTGGCCGGCACATAACCGAGGAATTCCAGCCATTCTTCATTTTTATATCTTTCCTTAAGCTCTTTTTCCAGCCGCCCAGAACCGACAACAACCAAACGGCAATTGCCCAGCTTGTTGAATTTTGGAAAAAGATCCAAAAGAAATAAAATCCCCTTGTGTTCTTCCAGCTGGCCCAAAAAAAGATAAGTAATTTTGTCATCTTCAAATTTTTTACTTATTTCCTGTTCATCCAAAACCAAAGGATTGGGCAAAACTATTTCTTTTGATTTTTTAAAAAAACCATAACCGCGGTAAAAATCCAGGAGCCACTTTGAAGGCGAAATAACAACTTCCGGATTTTTTATCATCTTTTTGCTTATTTTGCTGAATATCTTGCCTAAAAAACCCTGTTTTTCCCTGCCTTTTATAATCAAGCCTGACGGATTAACCAATTGCACGTCATGCAAAGTATGGATATTTTTTATTTTTAATTTTCTGATCGCTTGCCAAGTCAGGTAGCCAAGGCCTTTCACATTATGGGTCAGGACCAAATCTGGTTTTTCTTTTTTAAAAATTTTCTTTACCTGGCCATAAGAGTGCCAGTTGAAAAAATCAATAAAATGCCAGATTAACCTTTTCCAAAACGGCTGCTGATTGATTTCTATGAAAGAAAAAATGTTTTGGGGATAAAAACGGTAAACTCTGACGTCATCCATCTCCGTAATAAAAAAATCAGTTTTATTTTTTTTGCCGGAAATTGTAATTACAAAAACATCATGGCTGTTTTTTTTCAATTCCTTTACGATTCGGGAAAAAACCACTTCTGCTCCCCCGCGCTTATAAGGCTTGTACAAACTGTTAATTAAGCCTATCTTCATAATATCTAAAATACTACTGCCGAATTAATTCCGGCTTTTAAAACTGCGTTATTTAATCAAATCCTCATAAACTCCCGCCAGTTTTTTAGTCAAAAAATCATGGTTAAAAAATTTCTCCACTTTTTCCCGGCCCGACTTGCCCATTTTTTCCCGCAACTCGTTATTTTTAAACAATTCATTGACTCTGTTAGCCAAATCCCCTTCCTGCTTAACATCAAAAAGAAAACCGTTAATGCCGTCATCAACCACGCTTCTTACCCCGGCCAGATTTGAAGCAACTACTGGTTTGGCGCAAGCCATGGCTTCAGTCAAAGTAATGCCAAAAGCTTCGGACCGATCAATTGACGGCAGGATCACTACATCGGATAGATTATAATATTTTGGCAGTTCCTTGTCTGAAACTGGATCAGCAAAAAGAATTTTGTTTTTCAGGCCTGCTTCCGCCACTTCGTTTTGATATTTTTTCTTTAAATTGCCCTCGCCTACGATCAGAAGCTTAATTCTATAAACAGAATCCTGGTCGCCTGAATAATCCAAAACACTAAAAGAGTTTATCAGAAAATCAATGCCTTTAAAATAATGGGCTTTGTCCAAAGCGCCGACAAAAAGCAACACCCTGTCAAATTCAGGATTAATACCGTACTGGTATAAAAGCTTTTTGTCTTTTTTGGACGGAAAAAAACGGTCCAAATCAATGCCAGGCGGTATTTCTATAAATTTATCTGGTTTTTGCTTAACAAATTCTTTAATATTGGAATTTTGGGCGTAATCCATTGAATCAACAATAACTTTGTCAGCGCTTTTAATTATTTTTGGCATTAAGCATTTTGTGTGAAACCTGAAAAAAGGCCTCATAAAAATACCGCCTATTACATCCATGTGATAACTAAGTACTAATTTAAAATTCTTGCCTCTCAAAAGCTTGGCCAGCCAGATTACTTCTGCCCCGCCAAAAAAAGGATAATGCAGATGGACAATATCAAAACCTTTCAATTGCCCCAAAAGCTGCGGCAAAAAAGCGCCATTGCCGATCCTGCCCCAGGTGACAAGGCGTTTTATTTCATAATCAGCAGAAGAGTATCTTTTGTCCTTTGCCGTGTATAAAGGGGTAAAAACCGTCACTTTATGGCCTGATTTTGCCAAACCCAAAGCATGGTTATAGGCTACATTGCCTATACCGCCTTTATAAGGTTTAAACCTGCATACAACTTGCGCTATTTTCATAAGTTACAAATTTATCCCAAAGGTATCCCTTGGGGACTAATTAACTACAAATATACAAATTTGTAAATTCGTACAAGATTTGTATATTTGGAGGAGATACTACCAAATTATCAAATTTTTAACAATTTGCCAATATAAATTAAAAATCGGATTGGCAATTTTGGCTAATAGCCAATTATCAATTTCCTGGAATTCAATTTTGCCTGTAAAAAATTTTACAATTTCTCTATCCTTAACTTGCCTGTATTTATTTTTTTCCCGGCGGTGTTTAAATATCTTCCGCCAATTTCGGAGTTGTAAAAAATAAGCGTAAACTTTCAATTTCTCCCTCCAAAAACCAGATTTTAGCGAAAATAAAAATAAGCCTAATTCCATTAACAAGCAAGCCGGAGTGATTAAAAATATGGTCGGCCATTTATAATTTTCCAAAATGCAGATAAAACGGTTGCGCTCCATATAATAATATTTTTTTATACTTTTGGAAAATTCATATTTATGGTAAACAACAGCCGCCGGCGCCACTAAAATTTTATAGCCAGCCAGCCTTAAGCGCCAGCCCAGATCAAGATCCTCATGGTACATAAAAAAATCAGGATCAAACAAACCCACTTTTTCCAAGGCTGTTTTTTTTAGCAAAACTGCGGCTCCGGAAGCATAGGCTATCTCTTGAGGCTCTAAATTGCCGTCAAAGCGCTGATAACCGCCGCTGGAAAAGCCAAATCCCAGATAATGGATTGAATTACCCAAAGAATTAACTTTATCTTTTCCCAAACCTGCCTCGGCCAAGGTCGGATAAAGCATCAGCCGCGGCTGAACAGCGGCAATCTTTTTATCTCTTTCCGCGATTTCAACCAACTTGGACAAAAAATCCGGTTCTGAAACCGTATCTTGGTTAATTAAACAAACATAATCAAAATTTTCAGCCAAAGCTTTTTTTATGCCCAAATTATTGCCTTTGGCAAAACCTGAATTTTCTTTGTTTTCAATAATTTCAACCTGCAAAAAATTATTTTTTACAAAAATTACTGAATCATCAACTGAAGCATTGTCAACTAAAAAAACCTTGTAATTGTTTTCGGGATAGTCTAATTTAAAAAGACTGCCCAAACAATCCTGCAAGTATTTTCGGCCATTATAATTAACTATGATGATGGCAATTCTTTTCATAAAATAATCTTTAAAAAGGCAGAGACTGCTCTACCCTTTTAAAAAAAATAAATTGATAATTTGTAATCTAACCCCTCACTGCTTCTACGCCGTTCCAATTAATCATCACTTTGTGGGCTTTGGCATATTCTATTGTCAGTTCCAGGCCTTTATCCAAAGTAACTATCGGAAACCATTCAATTTTTTCTTTGGCTTTGCTAATATCAGGAATGCCTAAGCGCGACATAAAAAGCAAAGGGTCCGCATAATTTATTTCTGATTTTGATTTGGTCAGCTGAATTATTTTTTGGGCAATGTCAGCAATTTTATGCTCTTGCGGACTGCCGATATTAAAAGGGCCGCTTTCAGCCGAAGCCATGATTTTTAGGCTAGCGTCAATCACATCGCTAATATAACATAAAGTAGTCGTAAAACTGCTATCGCCGTATATGACCAAAGGCTTGTTATCCAGCGCCGCCACAATAAAATCCGGCAGCATATGGCCCACAAACAAAGGCATGCGCGGCCCATAAGTGGTAAAAACGCGCAGAATTTTGGCGTCAATATTGTAAAATTGGCGGTAGGTAGAAACCAATGTTTCAGCAAACCTCTTGCCTTCATCATAACAAGCTCTTGGCGTTATGGGATCCTGGGGATAATAAATGTGCTCTTTCATTACTGGCGATTTTTCATTACGCGGCCCGTAAACAACAGAGGAAGAAAAATGCAAAAATTTAGCTTTATATTTAACTGCCAAATCCAAAGCCCTGATCATGCCCAGGCTGTTAGTATGGGCCGTAATAACTGCATTTTTCTGAAAATCCTTGGGCGCTGTCGGGCAGGCCAGATTATAAATTTCCTGCACTCCCTGAAATTTAACCTGAAAACGCTCCAATTCAGGGTATTTTTCCAAATCAGCCAAATTATTAATATCGTCTTTAATAAAAATAAAATTTTCATTTTGCAGCAAATGGTCTATGTTGGCTTGTTTGCCTGAAATAAAATTATCAATACAAATGACATTATTGGCCGCAACCAGCTTGTCGCAAAGATGCGAACCAATAAAACCCGCCCCCCCAAGCACTAAAATATTTTTTTTCTGGAAAACTTCAGACATATTTTTAAATTATTAATAAATAGTTGTTGGTCATAAAGTTTGAGATGCTATGCCCAGACCATGACTCTCATAATCCAATGCCTAACTTATTTCCATTTTAACAGATTTATCCTAAAAAATAAAGCCCTCAAAAATTTAAGTCTTTATCTGTTTTTATAACCCGAAAAGTCCAGAATTTGTTAGCCAAAAAGTTCCAAAGCAGGCCAATAGCAATAGCAATTATCTTGGCCAGCAAATCATATGTTGCCAGATAATGAACCAGGGAAAAAACAATCAGATTATTAAGCAGAAAATAAACGCCATTCACAGCGGTAAATTTCAAATACTGGCTTTTGATTTGTTTGTCTTTATTGCGGAAAGTCCAATGCTTATTGGCAAAAAAACTAAAAGTCATAGCCGCCAAAATCGCGATAATGTTGGCCAAAAGAAAATACCAGCCCAGCAAACGACTGAAAAACAAATAAACAGCATAGTCAATTATTGTATTTGCCAGCCCAACCAGGCAAAATTTTACAAATTGCCTGACAATTACCCTCTGCAAAAAATTATTAATCAAGACCATAAACAAGCGCTAAATAGCTTAATTTGTCCCTAAAATTTCCTTTTAAAAATTCCCTAATTAAAAAAATTGATTGCGAAATTAAAAATTTCACAAAAGGCCTTTATCAATATCAATTGAAATAACCTGATTTTTTTCAATAAAAGGGTCAAAATCAGAAGCTGTTTTGATTGGTTCGCCTAAATTATAATTAATGAAAAAAGCATCGGAAATATCAACGACATATAGCGCCCATCTTTCTCCATAAAGCTCTCGGGCGATTGCTTCGGTTTCAACCCAGCGCAAAACACCGCCCCGGCTGACAGCATAAACCTTGGGATCGCTGGTAATTTTAACTAATTTTGAGCCTGGCCTGATTGTCACATTGCCGCCGATCGCCAAACTAGCCAATTCCGCGTCTGAAATCTGCCTGATATTTTTAAAATCATCATACCAGCTTAAATAAGTTGTTTCAGCCGGAAAAATATAACGTTTGGAATCAACCGCCTGATAATAAACCGTGGGGCCAGAACCTTTAACCAAACCAACTGAACCGCCGATGATTTTTAAGCTTTGAAAAACTTTGACCGGATTAATCAAGCCCATGCCTAATTTGCCGGCCAGTTCCGGATTCAAATAGTCTATATTGTCAGTATTGTTTAAAATCGCATCCCTTATTTCTTTATTTGTCAAAAACGGGCTGAAAGATTTTATCAGAGCAGCCAAGCCCGAAACAACCGGCGCAGCCAAAGAAGTGCCTGAATAATAACCGCCATAATAATCGCCAAAACTCTTGATTTGCGGATCATTAATAACCACGCCAAAAAAATCCTGCCCTGGCGCGACCACATCAACACAGCTTGAACCATGATTGGAAAAATGGGCCAGTTTATTATTCTGGTCGCTGGCCGCCACGCCAATAATTATATTTTCTCCGTCCGTTCCCTGGTGGCAAACAGGATACATTTTATTTATATCCAAATTAAGCGTATGCCCCTCAAAATCTTCATTGCCAGCTGCCGCTACTATCAAGACGCCTGCTTTAAAAGCGTTTTCCAATGCTCTGCCCAAAGCCGGGTCATAAGTATCGCCCACAAAACTTAAATTAATAATATCAGCGCCATTATTAACAGCGTAATTTATGGCTGCGATCACATCATGTGTGTTGCCAGCGCCGTTTTGGTTCAAAACCCGCAAAGGCATGATTTTTGTCCGCCAGCTCATGCCTGTTATGCCCTGTAAATTATTGCCAATTGCCGCTGCCACGCCAGCAATAAACGTGCCATGCAAAATAGCTTCCTCAATACAGGTATTTTTTGCCAGGCAATTTTTATCATATTTAGGCGACGGATCATTGGTATTGGTGACAAAATCCCAGCCGTTTATATCGTCAATATAGCCATTATTGTCATCATCAAGGCCATTGCCCAAAATTTCTTTTTGGTTGACCCAGATATTGTCGCGCAAATCAGGATGAGAAATATCAACGCCCGAATCAATAACCGCAATAATCACCGTGTTCTTGCCGGTTTCTTCTGCCCAGACCTGGGGCATGTTTAATTTTTCCAAATACCATTGCTTGTTATAATGCGGATCATTGGGCAATAATTCCTGGGCAGAAACAAAATTACCCACAAAGAGCAGGCTAAAAACAAAAAAAATAATTAAAATTTTATTCAACCTCATTAATTTTCTTCTCATCATCGCCGAATTTGAATTAAAATAAATAATTTGGAAAAAATACAATATAGCTTATTAAATCAAGCCTCTCTTGATTCTCCCCCTTGTCTTAGGGGGAGATTGCGGAGTTACAGAGTTTCTTTTATCTTTAAAATTTTTTAATTGCTGACAAAGATAATATATTTCTTCAATAACAGAATCAATATTTTCAATTACTTCATAATTCCAATATCGTTTAACTAATATATTAAAATCTTTCAAGAATTTTTCTCTAACCTTATCTTTATATTTTACCCTATTAAGCGCATGCACTTCGCCATCCACTTCAACGGCAAATTTCAATTGCGGACAATAAAAATCAATAATATATGGCCCAACTCCAAATTGCCGTCGAAACTTAAAACCCAATTGGTTATGTTTTAATTTGCTCCATAAAACAACTTCAGAGTTAGTCATATTATTCCGTAAAAATTTTCGCCTATTTTTATTTGATTTGATATTAAATCTCTGCATCTTTCCTTCTCCATTCCCTCCTTAGACAAGGAGAGGCTAAGCCTGTCTGCCGAAGCTCCAAAGGAGCGAAGGTAGGGGGAGGTTGATTAATTCCCTCTTAAACTTTATAACAACCCCTTATCCTGATCAATTGTCTGCGAATTTTCTTTCTCTTGCTCCGGATCATAATCGCTCAACTGCCTGATTGGCTCGCCTTCAATGTAATTGGTAAAAAAAGCATCAGCCACATCTTCCACCAAAACCGCCCAATTATCGCCAAAAATACCGCGCGCCAATTCCTCGCTTTCAAGCCAGCGCAAAACACCGCCCTGGCTTACAGCATAAACCTTGGGATCGGTCGTAATTTTTATTAATTTAATGCCCGGCCGATAAGTCGCATTACCGCCAATGCCAATCAAAGCCAGATTTTCATCGCTTATTGTTTTAACTTGTGAAAAATCTTTATACCAGCTGAAATAAACTTTTGCCGCGGGGAAAACATAACGTTTGGCATCAGCGCCGTAATAATAAACCGCCGGACCAGAAGCTTTAATCAAATCACCGAAATTAATGCCAGCTTCTGCCAAGCGGCGGTCAAGCACATTGATTGAAAAAGTTTTTAAAACATTATCCCCCAGCTTAACTTCAATTTTTCTGATGCCAGCGCGCGTAGAACGGATTTCGCAAACCAAGCTGCCATCACTGCCAGTTTTTTCCCCTGACTTGCTAATAATAGCGTTTTCGCCCAAGCATTCTATCTGGCGACCAGCTAAAGGCTGGCTGTCAATGTCTTTAAGCAAAATAGTGATCTTGGCCGGATCCAGGCCCGTGTTTAAAATTGTTGTCTTGTCTATTTCAATTTCTGAATTTTCCAAAGAAAAAAATTGTTTTTCAACTTTAATATTAATCGGACCACTTTGCCCCAGATTACCTAAGCTGTCATAGGCCTTGAGCCGCAAAACATAATCCCCGTCAGCCGGGATTTGCCAGCGATACTGCCAATCATAAGTGTTCAGATTATAATCAATAATATCAAATTCCTGGTCATTGATAATGATCTGAAAAAGATTCAAATTATTATTGCCCTGGTCCCTGACTTTGCCTTTGATTAAAAACTGGCTGTCATTAATCAAATCCCCGTCTTGTAAATTTAAAAAAACAAGTTTTGGTCCCATATTATCAATATTAGAAGTGCTGAAAACCTGCGTATTGGCATTGGTCAAATTCTTATCTGTCGGCCCATTATTGCCTGACGCCATAAAAATCCCCAAATCCCCGGCCTGAAAAATCCCATCCTGATTTTGGTCAAGCAAAGCCGGGATCTGCATCTGGATTGTGTCTGTTTTTTGCGCAAGGCTGTATGTTTCAACTGTCACAAAAAACCTGAAATTATCTTCAATTTTCAGGTTTAAATTTTCCAGATACCAGGAATCCGAACCAGAAGAATAACTAAAATTACCCAGTTCCCGGTCAATGCCCATGCCCTGGAAACCTGGCTCGCCTTGATCAACCCATAATTTCAGGTATTTAATCTGCCGCAAATAATCAGCCCCGCCCAGATTTTTCAAAGCCATGGCTTTAACCTCATCAAGCCTGATAACAATCAGGTTAAAATCCAAAACCAGATTGTCAAAAGTCGCGGGATAAAAAGTCTTATAAGGCGCTTGATTCAAAACCACGGCCTTGCTTTCAAAAGCCAAAACTTCCGGCGCTGCAAAAAACACCAGAGAAAAAATTATTATAGCGGCACAAATTTTTTTCATGAATTTGAAATTTCAATTAATGTAAAACGCTTAGATTTAAGTGAGCCTCCCCGATAGGAATCAGGGGTTTCCTTATATTCGGTACGGGTAATTTAATATTTGTTTTTTAAAAAATTATCAGGATTATTTCTGTCATTTTCCCAACCTTCGTTGGCCAAAGCCAACTTCGGCCTTCGCCGACCGAAGTCATCAACTTTTTTAAAACAAATAATTTATATGCTATGGCCGACATAG